>JBFWYF010000148.1:0-11019 GCA_050186685.1 Pirellulaceae bacterium | reverse complement strand
CAGCAGCTGGACCCTTTTCGCGAGCTCTTCCGCGTCCGTTCGCGAACCGCGGACACGTTCCGCGAAATCCACGAACTGAAAGGGGTCGCGGAACTCATACCCCACAGCCGGAGCCTCTTCCGCAAGCCGAGCGAGCACCGGATGCGTCCCGACTCGTCGCCACCAGTACTTACTGTTGCCCGGGTCAGGTTCGCGCCGGTGCATGATGGCGTGCCAGTAGCTGCCCGACGTTGAAGCCACCTGCTGGCTGACCTGGTGCGATTCGTCCAGAAAGTCGTGTAACAGCCACAGCGCAGCTCGGCAGCAGCTCGCCATGTCCGCGTCCCGGATCTTCTGCCCCGCAAACAGTTCGGCATCCGTCAGTCGCTCGAGGTAATCGCGCGCGGCCAGGTGCGGGTGTCCTGGACCGAGCTCGTTCGGCGCCGAGCGGACCAGCCAGGACGCGACAGTCGTACCGTATGCCAACGGATCAAAGTGGAACATGACAACCCACCCGCGGAGCCATTCGCGACCTCCGCCAGCGGGTACTGACGAGCATCGAGCCGGTCACGAACTACCGGCCGATTGTAACTCCCCAGTGCACGTGCGAGGACCGGGGATGGTAATGATGGTGATGCGGAGGGCCCCAATACGGCCGATAGTAGTACACTGGAGGCGGCACCGCATAGTAACGCTCTTCGACGATCACGGGGCGTGCCTGGTAGACCGGCGGAGGTGGAGCAACCGCCACGGCGGCCGCGCCGACCCGCGCGTTCTGCATCGTGGTGATCACGGACTCGCTGACCCCGCTCTTGTGCAGCGCGATGACATCGCCGACCTCGATCTTACGCTGCACGCCGTTCTCGCGAATGTGATTCATGATCACGTCGTCGCTGACGCCGCTGTGGACCATGGTCACTACGTCGTTTGTCGAGACTGCCTGCTGCTTGACGTAGTACTGCTGCTGCAGCTGCTGTCGCTCGTAGGCCTGCAAGCGCGCCTTGTCGTCCAGCGAATTTCCGATGACGGCGCCGGACAACAATCCGACCGCGCCGCCGATCAGCGCTCCGGCGGCCGTCTCGCCGTTGTGTTTGCCAATCGCGGCTCCGGCCAGTGCCCCCCCGATGCCGCCTAACGCTGCGCCCCGCTCGGTGTGTTGGGCTTGGGTCAACGGAGACAGTATCCAGGATACGACGAGTGTCGACAGCAAGAACCGAGTCAGCATGCAAATACCCTCTGTTGGTGGAGATCGCTCCGCCGGGACCTCTTCGCGCGGATGCTCGGACAATCGTGATCGTGCCCCAGCCCAAGAGCCGGGACTCCCGGCTGACCTGCGGGACTAGAATCCCGCCGGAAGGCGTCGCATACTCGCGATGCCGTCCGCCGCCGTCAAGACAAGTTTTTCTTCCCGCGCCTGACGGCGAGAATCGCGCCCCTTCCCATCCTCTATCGACTGAGGGACTGGCCGCGGCGCAAGACAAATTGCCGACTTCTTTGCGCAGCCGCCCACCTCGGGCAAGGGGAGCATCCGGGCAAAATCTAGCGATTGCGCGGAGTGCGGTCTTCGGACAGATAGAGCAGGCACCCGCAGCTCTTACAGAACACGGGACGCGATAAGTACAGCTCGTTCATCGTCTGAGCGGTCACCTTCTGGTAGCAATGCCCGCACACTTCTCCTTCGATTTGAGCGAGCGCGTCCTCGCCGCGGGCTCGCGCGATCCGGTCGTACTCCTGCTTGAATTCCGCCGGTAGCTTCGATTCCGAAGCGACAAGGTTGGCCTGAACGCGTGCCAACTCGCTCTCAAGCATACCGCGTTCGTCGTCGACTCGTTGCTTGATTTTGCCGCCTTCTTCGCGCGATTTCTTGAGGTTGGCTTCCGCCGTCTTGACCGCCACGGCGAGCACGTCCATTTTTTCGAGCGCCTCGAGAATCTCGTCGGACAGGACGCTGTTGGCCTGCTCATCGGCGGCGATCTGTTCTTTGAAGGCCTGGTACTCGCGGTTGCTGGCGGCCTGGTTCAACTTCGCCTGCAAGTCCTTGATCTTGTCCTCGCGGCTCTTCAGCTGCAGTTGCTTTTGATCGGCGGTGATGCGCGTTTTCCTGGCGGCGTCTTTGGCTTGTTCGAGTTCGGCCTCCATTTTCTTGACGTTCGCCTCGGCGGCAGCGACCTGTTTGGGGCCTCGGTCGAGGCGGTCTCGCAGGTCCTTGAGTTGCCGATGGATGCGGTGTAATTCGCGCAGCGATTCGGCGCTGATATTCATACGGTAGCTCCCAAGCCCGAGCGGCGCGTGGGGCGCCGCCAGGGCATAAAAAAACCGCTGGTCGGGTGGCCAGCGGTGAGGCGTGTGGAACCAGGACGCGAGGTATCGAGCACGTCCACGGGGGCCACCGATTGGTCCGTCAGGCCCACGGTAGCCGCCCGTTGCCGGTGCAGCGGATCAGCCTGCGACGCTACGCAGGAAGCCCTCCAGCTGCTTGGCCCGGACCGGGTTTTGCAGCTTGCGCAGAGCTTTGGCTTCGATCTGCCGCACGCGCTCGCGTGTAACTTTAAAAATGCGGCCAACTTCTTCGAGCGTGTACGTGTATCCGTCGCCCAGCCCATACCGCAGCCGTACGATCTCGCGCTCGCGATACGTAAGCGTCTTGAGCAGGCATTCGATCTTGTCACGCAGGATGGCATTGCTAGCGTTCTTGACCGGATTATCGTGTGCATTGTCCTCGATAAACTCGCCGAAACTGCAATCGTCGCCTTCTCCCACAGGGCGGTCGAGGCTCACCGGATGGCGACCGATGTCGAGAACACGCTTGACTTCGTCGAGCTCGATGCCGCTACGCTCCGACACCTCCTCGACCGTGGGTTCACGGCGGAGCTCCTGCG
The DNA here is from genome assembly GCA_050186685.1 of Pirellulaceae bacterium. GTDB lineage: Bacteria > Planctomycetota > Planctomycetia > Pirellulales > Pirellulaceae > CAZFLF01. The sequence continues at coordinate 8,161 of JBFWYF010000148.1, read as the reverse complement.
ACATCTTTTTCTGAATATTGCGCAACTTGGAAAGCACGTCAATCATGTGTACCGGAATGCGGATGGTGCGCGCCTGGTCCGCAATCGCGCGGGTAATGGCCTGTCGAATCCACCAGGTGGCATACGTCGAGAACTTAAACCCTCGCCGGTACTCGTACTTATCCACCGCTCGCATCAGGCCGGTGTTGCCCTCCTGGATGAGGTCCAGGAAGCTCAGTCCGCGATTGCGATATTTCTTTGCGATCGAGACCACCAGTCGCAGATTGCCGCTCGACAGCTGCCGTTTGACCGCCTCATATTCGGAAAACTGGCGGCGGACTTGCTCACAGCGCTGCTTCAGGCCGCGGGGACTTTCCTGCGTAATTGTCATCAAATCGCGCAGTTCGCGGCGTAGGTTCGCTCGCTCCTCTTTATTTCCGGGCAGGTTTTTCAAATCGGTCAGCCGTTCGCGGATGTCGAGCATCCGGTCGGCGAGTTGTTCGAGTTGCCGGATCAAGGGTTGGACTCGTCGCGTCCGCAGGCTGAGCTCCTCGACCAGCTGCAGGCACTTGCGGCGGCGGCGGAGGAAACTGCGGCGAATCTCGCGGGACCGATCGGGCGGCGTCGACTTGCGAATCAGCTCGCTGAAATCCCGCTTGTTCTGTGCGATCAAGCGCTCGAGCGTCGCCAGGTTGTGCGGCATCCGCGCCTGAATCTGCTCTTTCGTCAGCCGCTCGGTGAGCGAGACTTTGATAGTGCGATCGAACGGCAAGTCGCCACGGTAGACCTTCGTCAAGGTATCGACCGTGGCCCGCATCGCATAATCGCAGCTGAGCAGCGTGCGGCGGAACCGCTTCCGGGTAATCTCGATTTTCTTGGCCAGCGAGATCTCTTCCTCGCGCGAGAGCAACGGAATCTCGGCCATCTGGCTGAGGTACATGCGGATCGGATCGTCGCCGATCTTGACCACGTCTTCGGACGGTACGTGGAGCGTCGCCTCCTGCTCAACGAGCCGCTGGAGATCGTCCGCCGACGGGGCCTTGTTGATTTCCTGGTCGGCGAACGCCGCGACCGGAGCGCGTTCGACCAGCTGGATCCCGACTTCCTCCAGAGCGATGAGCAGGTTATCGAGTTTTTCCGGGTTCACATCCTCGTCGGGCAAGTACACGTTGACTTCGTCGTAGGTCAAGTACCCCTGGGCTTTGCCTTTCGCGATCAGGTCTTGCAGTTCGAGCTCGTAATGGTCCATCTTGGCGATCCTCTGCGCGCTTACGTGCGCTACTTGGGTCACACGCGGTAAGGAGCTACCCATCCGTGGGCGCGGGAATCCCTTGCCGCTTTCGTTCCTGCTCCCGTAACTGGAGCAAGATCTGCAGTTCCTCGGCGTCTGCCACCCGTTTTTGTTCGAGCACCGCCAGCTGCTGACGCCGCTCGACCGCCTGGAACCGATACCGAACTTCCTCGATCAAGCCCTTGAGACGGGTCGCCGCATCCAGGTTGGCAAAGGCCTCTTTCGAGCCGGCACGTTCGTCCAGCTCGACAAGCAGGTTTTGGAGATGCGGCTCTTCAAGGTCACCGAGGATTCTCGCAAACTCGGGGGACTCCCCCCGCTGTACGACACTTTCATATGCTTTCCAGATACGTTGGGACGCACCCTGCGTCAGCCATTCGCCCGGCAACTCGACCAGCGCCACGTCGACCAGCAGGGGATGGCGCACCAGGATCTCGAACAGTTCCGCCTCCAGCGGTGGCAGATCCCGGATGGTCACCTCGTCGCTCGCCGGAGCAGCCGGAACATCGATCCGTTGGGGAAGCGGGGATTCAACACGCAGCTCCGCCAGACGCTGCCGCAGCATCGGTTCCTCGACGCGGAACTCACGCGCCAGTCGCGCGATCACCTGCCGCTCGCGCAACAGTCGCGCCGTCGACGTCTCGGCCGTCATCCGCGGTGCCTGAGCCAAAATACTTAACAGATTCTCGAGCGAGCGATTCGCCTGGTGCGTGTCCCGCACCAGGTCCAAGCCCTGCGTCTGAATCCGGATCGCATGCTCGAACGCATCGACGGCGCCATCGATCATCGCCCGAAAATCGTCGGCCGAACGCTCCTCGAGAAACTCGCACGGGTCGAGCTCGTCCGGCAAGGTGGCGATCCGCAGATCCATTTCGCCTGCCACAAACAGCTGCAACACCTCGTTCGTCCGCCGCTGCCCGGCGGCATCGCCGTCCAACAGCAGCGTCACCCGGTCTGCATACCGCTTTAGCAGATGGATGTGCTTCGCCCCCAGCGCGGTACCCATGACCGCCACGGTGTTCTGAATGCCGTGCTGGTGGCACATGATCACATCCATGTACCCCTCGACGACAATCACGGTGCGGGAACGCGTAATCGCGTCCCGGGCGCGATTCAACGCGTATACCTGCTCCGTTTTCGAAAACAGCCGCGTCTCACGGGTGTTGATGTACTTACCGACACGCTCCTGATCACTGCCCGGCAATACCCGGCCGCCGAACGCAATCGTACGCCCTTGCGGATCGTGGATCGGAAAGATCACGCGGCCGCGGAAGAAATCATAGTACCGATTCGTATCCTGCTTATGCCCCACCAAGCCCACGGCATCCAAGACCGCCGGCGCATAGGCCGTGCGAGCCCGATCCAGAAGCCATTGCCAGCTCTCCGGGGCATAGCCGAGTTGAAACGTGTCGAGGCTGCCGGCGGTCAGCCGCCGGTCAGCAAAATACTGCCGAGCCACCGCGGCTTCGGGCGCCTGACGCAGGCATTCACGAAACTGCCGCTCGGCCCACGACATTACCTCGTAAAGCGTCTTTTTGTCGTTCGGATCGCCGTGCTTCGTGCGGGGACCGGCCGAGGCCAGCGTAATGCCCGCCTTGTCGGCCAACAGCCGCAACGCCTCCGGGAAACTGACTCCCTCCCGCTTCATCACAAAGCTGAAGATGTCGCCGCCCAGATTGCACGGCCAGCACTTCCAGGAACCTCGCTCCGGATTGACCTGTAAGCTGGGATTCGAATCATTGTGCCAGGGACAAAGACCCTTGTAGATGCGCCCCTGCCGCTCGAGCGGAATGTACCCGCCAATCACGTCGACGATGTCGAGCGTCTGGCGAATACGGTCCTTGGCGTCCTGGGTCGCAATGAAAGACACGAGCAGATCCCTGGCCACTTAAAACGAGCGGGAAGTGGCTACGGCTGGACCGTCACTTCCCTGAACAGTCTCCTCGCCGCCGGGCATGCCGATCGACTTGGCTCACAGCCACCCGCTATCGGGCCACGTCGAGCAAACCAGCAGATGCTTTCCTTAGCACGGCCGCGAATTATAGAGATACCGAATTTCTTGGTCAACGTCGCGAATCCGCGAGGCGTGTCTCGCTTAAGCTCTTTCTTACCAGTTAGTTGCAACGGTAACCTTCCGGCGAGCCAAGACGACTTGCGAAATTCTTGCCCTCCCGCCTAACTGCTCCGTCTCGCAAGCTGTCAATGCCAACCCGCCTCCCGCCCCACAAAAATCTGGTCGCCCTCACCTGGTACGGGATTGCCGTAAAAATTGATTTGGCGCGGGAACTCCCTCGCCCCTCGCATCGTCGTAAGGTCGGACAGTCGTCGCTCGGCCCAGCCCGCTTCGTCCGGCTGGCGAATCTTGCCGACTCGTATGGCGACGCCGTGCTGCGGACACACGCAACTCAGGAGCTCCCTCCCATGATACCCATGCGCGCCCTGCGCCACCCTGACGGCAGCCATGAGATTATCTGCGTGCTGAATGACGAGACGCTGCAGAAATGGGTGCCGAACCAGCCCCTGGCCTATGAAAAGAGCATTCTCTGGCTGCACCCCATCCAGGACCTGGACTTCGTTCGTGTCGCCTACATTCGGAACGCCAATAGCCGTCGGGGCCCGCTCGTGGCCCGCGGCGTCGGTCTCGTCGCAGGCTATTCGAAGCTGACCGAAGACGCTCCCCGGGACCCTCGCACGCAAGTCTTCACGCGCCGTCTGTTCTATCTGACCGAAGAGGACCTGTCGCTGAACTTGAACCAGATCCCGACCGGCGTGTTCGACCCGCGCACTATCCTGCCCCGTCGCCAAGGTCGCGCGCCGCGCCGTGCCGATCTCAACCGCGGGTATCCCTGGTGGGCCTGCACAGCCCCCGCCGCATCCAGTTCCTGAGCAGGCCGTAATCCGTCCATTGTCCAGGAACAACGTCCTCCCCCCCGGCGCTGGCAGGGGAGTTTCCCGCAGAGTCCGCCGAGGCCGCTGAGGAAGCCGCTCAGACGCCTGCCTCACTCAGCGCTCTCCGCGGTCTCTGCGGGACAATAGCACGACTGCGCGTACGAGGCGTCCTTGAGCCGCAAATTCGTCCGTTGACCAGGAACAACGTCCCCCCGGCGCTGGCAGGGGAGTTTCCCGCAGAGTCCGCCGAGGCCGCTGAGGAAGCCGCTCAGACGCCTGCCTCACTCAGCGCTCTCCGCGGTCTCTGCGGGACAATACCATGGATGGGTCCGCGGCCGCGGTTGTCTTCTGAGCTTGATTACCCCAGGCTTTCCCACGCAATCGGTTGGCGGATATCCAGACGCGGCAATTCGGTCTGGATGGCTTCCAAATACTTCTGTGCGGCTCCGGTGTTGAAGATGACGACGCGTTCGTGGGGGCGGATCCAGCGGCGCTCCACCAGCTGCTGGCACGCACCGACACAGGCCGCCGTTTCGGGACAGACGGCAATGCCCTCACGGCTGACGCCCCACCGCATCCACTCGGCGAGCCGCGCTTCGGGCACGGCAAGCGCCAGGCCACCGCTTTCGCGGACGGCGTCCAGGATCATGAAGTCACCGACCGCGGCGGGCACACGAATTCCCCGCGCGATCGTCTCTGCATTCGTATGCGGCTGCGCGAACCGCTCGTGGGCGTCATAAGCCCGCACGATCGGGCAGCAGCCTTCCGACTGAACCGCCACCATCCGGGGCATGCGTGCGGAGGCGAGCCAGCCAAGCTCCTTCAGTTCCTGAAAGGCCTTCCACATCCCAATCAAGCCGGTGCCGCCACCGGTGGGGTAAAGAATCACATCCGGCAACTCCCACTGGCACTGTTCGGCCAGTTCGAGTCCCATCGTCTTCTTGCCTTCAATGCGGTACGGCTCTTTGAGCGTCGACACGTCAAACCACTGCATCCGTTCCTTGCCTTCACGGACAACGCGACCGCAATCCGTAATCAGGCCGTTAACCAGGAACGTGCGGGCTCCGGCGAGGGCGGCCTCGTATTGGTTGATCACCGGGGTGTCGTCTGGTACGAACACGAAGACTTCCATGCCGGCTCGGGCGCCATAGGCGGCCGCAGCGCCACCCGCGTTACCCGCCGAGGGGACGGCGATCCGTCGCACTCCCAAGTGATGGGCCATGGTCAGCGCCATTGCCATACCTCGGCTCTTGAAGCTTCCGGTGGGCAATTGTGATTCGTCTTTGATCCAGAGGTCGTGCAGCCCGATCTCGGCGGCCAGACGTGGACAGGGGAGCAGGGGCGTCATGGCTTCGCCCAACGTTACGAGAGGCTGGCCGTCCTCGAACGGCAGCAACTCCCGATAGCGCCACATGGTGGCGGGACGGTCTCGCAGCACATCGCGGGAGCATTGCTGGCGTATGGCCGCCAGATCGTAGCGCACCCACAGCGGGCGATCTTTGTGCATCGTCTGCAATTGCCGTGCGGGCAGATGGGTCCCGTCGATCGCCGATTCCAGATGCGTTACGTAGCATGCCATCGATTGCTCCTGTCGCTGCGGACCCTCCGCGCCGACGGGTCGGCCCGCGCAGGCCGGACAGCTCGATCGCACGCGGAAACCGATACGGCATAGCCGGCCGGGGGCGCGGTGTCAAAGGGGGGCACGGCCAGCCAGAACGTGCCGGTAGATATCCGCCGTCCGCGACGCCATGATGCGGTCGGAAAAACACTCGCCGTGACGGGCCAGCGCTCGGCGGCGCAGCTGTGTCCAATTGATTTCGCCACGCACCACGCGGGCGATACCGTCCGCCAGATCCGAGGCACTGCCCGGTTCCACGATACACCCGCTGACCCCGTCTTCAATCGCCTCCGGAACTCCTTCGACTCGCGACGCCACGACTGGCACGCCCGCCGCCATTGCCTCGAGGACAACCATTGGCAGTCCCTCGCCAAAGAGGCTGGGCAGCGCTAACAGATCCATGCGCGTCAGCTGCTTCGCCACGTCCGTCGTGAAGCCGGTCCACTCGATCCGATCTTGCAAGTTCCGTGCAACAACGTGCTGTTGAATCTGTTGTTCGTACTCGCGCGTTTCAAAAGCGCCGACGGCCAGCAGGCGGACTGGGAGATCAGCCCGCGCCAGCTGTGCCACCGCATCCAGCAGGACTTCCAATCCCTTTCGTGGACGAAACAGGGCCACGGTGCCCAGCACCCACGGAGTGGTTGGCGGCCGATCATCGCGAGATATCGCCGGCGCCGGAACACCGTTGGGCACACAGTGCGTGCGCGCGGCCGGGTAACCGGCCGCCAGCATGTGTTGGCGGAGGCTTTCCGACACCGTAATCAGCGTAGGGCTCCCCGCCAGGCTGATCGCTTCCGTCCATTGATTTACTCGGTTGCGCCAGGCGTGTGTCGTGTCGCGCTTAACCGGGCTATGCACGTGATACACCATCGGCACCCGCGTCAGAATCGATGCCATCCGCGCAACTAGTGCGCTGCGCGGGGTGTGCGCGTGGATGAGCACCGAGTGTGCACTTCGCACAATTCCAGCTAACCGCATCACGACCCGCAGGTCGATCTTAGATCGCATGGGTACCTGGTGCAGGGGGGCCTGTTGATATCGTCGGGCCTGGGGAAATTTCCCCGGCTTGATGCAGGCCAGCGTTACCTCGAACCCACAAGCGGGCAGTTGTTCGGCGAGCAGATCCTGAACGCGTTCGGCGCCGGAATAATGTTCCCCATTGATGACATGCAGGATGTGCCGAGGGGGCGCAACCGCAGGGCTGGCGGAAGGCCGAGCCCCGACCAACCCCGGGAATACCTCGCACGCCATGTCAGAGGGAACGGCGGAAATCGTAGTCATCTTCAACTCTACGTCACCTGCCGAGGCCGACGATCAGAGGCGACCCCAGCCATGTCACGATGCCTTTTGTGGATCGTAGCGATTGTCGCGATCGTGTCGCTTCCCACGCCATGGATCCGCGGGGAAAGCTCGCTCAGCCAATCGCATGCCGAGCGGTCGATGATCCGCGTCTCGCCCATCAGTGACACTTTTGCCACGCAGATGGAGCTGGCCGCACGGTCCGTGCCTTCGCATGTCTGGTACGCCGTCATGGATGCCGGCTGGCGCGTCTACCTCGCCGAGCAAGTCGTCGACGCCGTGCCGGCTCTGCGGGGAGTGGCGCCGCGCGGATGGCCGGCAGGAACTCTGTGGGACAACACCGATGCGGTGCATTTGCCGGCTTCCAAGCAGCTGGTTGTCGCCGAAAAGCGTCGCAATCGGCGGGGCGAGGTAGTCAGCTGCACACGCGTCGCCGGAGTGTTGCGCCACGAACTGGGGCACGCCTTTGATATGGTCGCTGGTCAGGATGGCCACTTCCGCTCGGCATCCGCCGATTTCCTGGCCGCCTACCATGGTGATGTCGCGGAAATGACCGCCGTCCGCCGTGAGAAGCTGCAGTATTACCTCCAGCCACAGGATGCGGGACGCCAGGAGACGTTTGCCGAGGCCTTCGGTATCGTCCTCGGCGGGGGCTCGGATCCCGACCATCGTGAAGTCTTTACAACCGGGTTTACCCGCTCGCTGAAACTCGTACGCGATGCCATCGGCGAGCATGGCGCACCGCGTCCTTCCGTGGCGACCGCGGACTCGCGACACGTGCCAGTCCCGTCCGCGGCCACGCCCAGCGAGTTCCGGGCCAGCGGGCCATTGCTTCGCCGGTGGCGCTGAGACAGCGTCAAGCCGAGGCCGACGATTCTGTTCGAGCCAGCAGTGGCACCGTGCAATTGATCCACAGCCAGGACGCGGCGCACGCCGCATAGGTGGCTGCGACCATGATAAAAACCATGCGCCAGCCATACATGTCGGCCACCCGACCGATCACGCGCGGGGCGACGATCAGGGCAATGCCTGCTACCGAATTACTAAAGGCGAAAACCGATGCCGTAATCGGTCCACCGATGTCC
>JBFWYF010000147.1:0-11041 GCA_050186685.1 Pirellulaceae bacterium | reverse complement strand
CATCACCGCTGTCTCCCGCACAGAGGACTGCCTGGTTCTGACAGAGCCTAGTACTCCACTATCTGGATGTCAAGGTCCTGATATCCCCCCCTCCGCTCAGGGCTTGGGCAGTTCTTGTTCGTAGCGGACCTTCCCGGGATCGATGCCGGCGAACGGGAGCTTATCGGGCAACACGCGGACCGCGGTTGAGACTTTCAGCGGCAGAGGGCCACCCGCGTCGTACGCCAGTTCGACGAAGAACGCCGTCCAACCCCGTTCGGGTGTGGGCACACGGGCCACGTAGCTCCCGTCCGCTTCGGCCGTCAGCGTCTGGCTGGTAAAGGCGTTGCCCAGGGTATCCTTACGGAAGTCCCGCGACTTGGGGTTGTGAGCCTGCCAGACCAGCACCCGTTGAGGAGGCGTCTGGCTGCGCACACGAATGGATTGATCCGATTCGAATGTCCAGATGAATTCCGGCCGAGGCCGGCCCGCGATGATCATCTGGTAGAAGGCAATGATACCCTCGACGGCATCCGACTCCCGTAGCGAATGGTCGGCGTTGGGCACGTACCGCATCAGCTTTTCGCCCTGCAGATCGTCGAAGTAGAACTGCGACGAGTCGGGGCAGAAGAACTGGTCGCCGCTCGCATTCACGATGTATTTCGGCATGGTCAGCCGATCGCGGTAGTAGTACGGATCGACAATCTCGTACAGCGTCCGCATGCGCGGATGGTCCGGCTGCTGCAGGATGCCGTGCCGGTAGTAATCGCCGATCGCAGTCGCCCAGAACCCGTAGACTTCCGCATGGTGTCGAATCGAGGGCTCGAGGTTCACCACGTCGATGACGATGGGAACGATCGCTTCGACGCGGCGGTCGGCGGCCCCGGTCATCCAAGTCGTCCATCCGCGTTTCGAGCCGCCGCCTACGACGAAACTCTGAATCGGGAAGCCTTGCTGAGCCGACCATTCCTGCAGGCAGTCCATCGCTTTGACGACGCTCTTGACCATGGGCAGCCGGGGCAGCCACGTGGCATCGCCGGTCTTGAGGAACTGGTCCCACGCGTAGCCGATCAGGTTATCCTCCTTGCGGGCCTCGCCATCGCCGTGGAATACAAGCGGCTGGTTGGGCACCATCCGCAGTTCGGCGACGACACTGCCGGTGGCGCGCGCGATGGCCGTGGCGATGGCATCCGCGCCATCCGGCGCGGGACGATCGTTCGATCCGCCCCCGATCAGCAGGAAGGCCTTATTGGTCGTTCGCTTTTCGGGTACGACGACGACCAGCCAGTGTTGCCACACCGAGCGGTCGACGTCCTTTTCCGTGCGCCAAGCCTGCGACTTGAGGTCGATGACGAACGTCTGCGACGGGTTGCCCGGAATCGACTTGGCGATGCTCCACGCATAGGTCGGATCCGGCGTCTGCACGTAGTCATCCAGCGGCGTGCGACGGCCGGGGGCCGCGGCCTGGTCGCTGACCGGCAGCTGAATCTGTGCGAGATAGATGGCGGACTTGCCTTCGTGTGTCGAATAGTAACTCATCCACAGCCGGCCATCGTGCCACACGAGCCCGGGATAGCTCGTATCGCCCCCACTGGGAAGCGTCAGTGCCGGCTCATAGCCTCCCTCGGCGGTCATCCGAGCGACGACGGTCTTGGCGCCGCCCGGATAGCTGCGCCCGGCGGCCCAGAGTTGGCCGTTGGGTAGCACCCGAAAGTTTGGGCCGCCCAGCCGGTGCTCCGTTTCTTTCCAGGTCCACTCCCGATACGGAGCGCGGCTGCGGCCGATCCAGCCGCGCTGGTTGCCCCCTTCACGGCGCACGAGTGCCACCATTTCACCGTCCGGCAGAAAGCGCAGGGTCGTCTCGTTCGGGTGACCGGGGACATCGAGTTGTGTGATGAGATCGAAGTGCACGCCGTCCTGGCTGCTGACGAGCTTCAGCTTCCAATCGGCAGGGCCTGGTTCGACCTTGCCTGTCGCTGCCGCTTGCTGAGCCGCCGGCGTCCCGCGGGTGAAGGCATTGTAGGAAACTCCGTAGGCCCGGCCGCCATGCCAGGTGACCCGCCATAGCCACTCGCCTTTCTCGAGCACGCGCTGCGGAGTTGTCCACTCGCGTCCATCGCGTGAGAAGGCCACGCGAGGCTGCCGACCGAGCAACTCCTTGCCTTTGTAGACCGATCCGCCGGCGGTGATCATCAACCGGTCGTCCGGAGTGACGGACAGCTTGGGATCGCGTAGATCGATCCCCGCTTCAGCCAGCAGCGCAATCGATTGCCACTGCTGGCCGTCCGCGGACTCCAGCACGCGCAGTCGGCCGTCGCCACCGACATGTGCTGCCGACTCGCGAAACGAGCAGTACCACTTGTCGCGCCAGCGAATCAGATCCGTGAACGCGTTGTGTTCCCCCTCGTCCCAGATCTTGGTGATCGAGAGGACCTTGGGATCCGCAGCCGGCGTCGGGCCGGCAAGAACGAGGCACAGCAGGGCCGCAGCGCAGCAAAGCCGTTTCATCAGCAGGTGACTCCCGGGCAATTATGTAGGCGGGCGAGATCGTCGCGAGAAAGTACCGATCCAGAAGTAACACCTATAACCGGCCGCTCGGCCGGCCGCAACGTCGCGCCCGGTCTCCTTGGACGAGCCGGTTCACCCCGCGACCACCCGCCTCGACGGTCGCGACCGGTCACCGCGCGCAGTACAACAAGAGGCACAGTGCGGCTGGATTCTTGCTCCGTTCCTCTCGGCTCGTCAGCGAGTTCGCCCATGAATTTTCGACCACTTGGCATCGCGTGCAGTGTCGTGTGGCTGTTACTCATCGCGCGGTTCGGCGCGGCAGCGGCGCCGGCTCCGGCGGCGATGAATGTCGTCGTCATCCTGGCCGACGACCTCGGCTGGACCGATCTCGGCTGTTATGGCAGCGACCTGTACGAGACGCCCCACTTAGACCAGTTGGCCCGGGACGGGATGCGGTTCACGCAGGCCTACTCCGCATGCACCGTCTGTTCGCCGACGCGTGCCAGCCTGCTGACAGGCATGTATCCAGCGCGGCTGCATGTCACCGACTGGATTCCCGGACTGCTGCCCGCGAACCCCAAGCTGCTGATTCCGGACTGGACGAAGCATCTGCCCTCGGAAGCTACGACGCTCGCGGAAGTGTTCCGAAGCGAAGGGTATGCAACCGCTTCGATCGGCAAGTGGCACCTGGGCGACGAAAGCGATTATCCCACGGCACACGGATTCGATCGGAATGTGGCCGGCACCAGGCAGCCATCGCCGCCCAGCTACTTTGCTCCTTACCAGATCGCCACGTTGCCCGAGGGCCCCGCTGGGGAATACCTGACCGATCGACTCGCCGAGGAAGCCGTCCAGTACGTCCGTGCACAGCGGGATCGACGCTTCTTCCTGTATTGGCCTCACTTCGCCGTCCATTTGCCCATCCAGGGTCCCGAGCCGCTGGCCGCCCGTTTCCGGGCCCGCGTAAAGCCGGAGGGGCGGCATACCAATCCGGTATATGCCGCGATGATCTCCAGCCTGGACGAGGCCGTTGGACGGCTGCGAGCGACGCTCGCCGAACTGGGCCTCGCCGACCGAACGGTGCTGGTCTTCACCTCCGATAACGGAGGGCATATTCCCACCACGTCCAATCACCCACTGCGCTATGGCAAGGCATCTTGTTACGAGGGAGGTACCCGCGTTCCCTGCATCGTGCACTGGCCGGGTGTCACGCAGCCGGGCAGCGTCTGCGACGTGCCGGTCATCACACCGGACCTGTTCCCGACCGTGCTGGACATGGCCGGCATCTCGGCGGATGCGGCACGGCAGACGGACGGCGTCAGCCTGACGGGTTTGCTGCGTCAAACCGGGAAGCTCAATCGGGAAGCCCTCTATTGGCACTACCCGCATTACCAGCTCTACCAGCGGGGCGGCACGACTCCCTACGGGGCGATCCGGCAAGGCGACTGGAAGCTGATCGAAGTCTACGACGACATGCACGTCGAACTGTACAACCTGGCCGACGATCCAGGCGAGCAGCGCGATCGGGCGGCGGAGCGGCCGGACCAGGTCGCCAACCTGCGACGGCGGCTGCACGCCTGGCGCGAGTCGGTAGGAGCCCAGATGCCCAGCCCCAATCCGAACTACGACCCTGCCAGGCCGCAGCACGTCCCACGCAAGAAAAAAGCCGCCGCGCAGAGTGCCGCCAAACGCGGGCGAGGCACATGAGCCGCTGGCCCCTCTCCACCGCAGCGTTTGCCGGCCGCCAAGAAACGAACCAGGGCACTTGCCGGAGCAAGTGCCCTGGGTAATTCGGCCTCGGCCGTGGGACGGCGACAGTTGTCGAGCCAGGCCGGACTCGGTGGATGGTTCGCGGTACAGCCGGGAGCGCCTGGCGTGCTACTCCTTCGACCGCTTGGCTTCCCAGTCGCGGCTCTGCTTTTCGCCTTCGCGTTCGAACTCGGTCTTCCCCTTGATGGTGTCGCCGCTCACCTTGCCGGTGTACTGCATCGTGCGTTTCTGGCCCTGGAATTCGCGCACGACTTTGAAACTGACCTCCCCGTCCTTGTACTTGGCATCTTCGATGGCCGTCTCCTGACCCTGGCGGCCCAGCATGCTGCCCGTCAGCTTGTCCCCCTCCAGCTTCAACTTCAATGTTTGTTCAATGGTCCGATCCCCGCGTGTCATCGACCATTTCCAGGTACCTGTGGGATTGGGCTTGTCTTCCGCACGGACGGTTGTCACGAAGGCCACCAGCAACATCAGCGAAGCGACTGCGAACCGGTTCATCGTACGTTCTCCGACAAAAGTGAGAAAAGAAAAGGAGCATCACCCCGCGTCGCGAGGGACGCGTCCCACACTGGGAGGCGATCCGGAACGCGACCCGCGACACGAAATGCGCTCCAAGATCAAACGCGTTGGCAAGGTCGGCGTCAAGCACCCAGGTGGATATCCGCACGGGAGGGACTCCGGGGTGGGGGGCGAGTACAATAGCCTGGTCCGGAGAGGAGCGGCTAATGGACACACGAAACAGTGTTCTGATCGTGGCGGCTTACGTCGTCGGCGGCATCGTAGTGGCAGGCGTCGGACTCGGCTATTTCTCGTGGCGCCAGGCCGCTCGACTGCAAGAAATACAGGCCCGGGCCGAAGCGGCGCGGCTGGACCAGCTGCGGGCGAACCCGGGCTCGCTGACCGGTCCGTATGCAGCGGCGGCCGCACGAGGCCGCCAGTCCCTCGCGGAACTGAAATCCGCCCTGACCGCGACCCGTGACCGGCTGGACAAGAGCACGGCCGCCCTGAATCGCAAGAACCAGGAATGCCAGGAGTTGAAAGAAGAGCTAGATAACTCCTTCATGTTGTTATTGTCGTTGATCAGCGACGAGAGCGATCCGACGGCCACTCCCGAACGCCCCGCAATGTCCCGCGGCACTCGAGAGAAATTGGACACGGAGCTCGAGCGGCTGCGCTTGTCGCTGGTACGGTCGGAAACGCTGGATTCCGAACGCCAGCGCCAGCTCGAGATGCTGCAGCGCGAACTGGCCGAGGCGGACCTCGAACTGTCGATGATGCAAGAGGAAGCGCGCCGCGTCGTGGAAGGGCTCACCGCCGAGAAGCAGGTGCTGGAGGATGCCTCAATTCGCGTGATCGGCCCCTGCGGAATCCTCGCCGTCCCGCGGTTAATCGAGTACCTCAAAGACGAACGCGTCGAGGTACGCCGCTGGTCGGCTCGGGCCCTGGGAGCCGTCGGTCCCGAAGCCATCGATGCGCGCCCGTTCCTTCGCGAACTGCTGGCGGATCCGGACGAGGACGTGCGGCGGTACGTTCAGACGGCGTTAAGTGCGATCGGCGGGCCCGCCGCTCCCTGACGGCCTCGGCGTAGGACGTCAGCAGAGGACGCGGAGCTCGGACGTGTGGCCACTTCCGCTACGAGAGAGGTTGCCACTTCCGCTAGGCGCGGACTGGGCTACGATGTCCGATTGGCTTTCCGGTATTTTAGCCCTGCACACGGGAAGAAGGCGGACGGGTGGCAAAGTCGATCGAATTGCGTGGCGTCCGAGTCCACAACTTGAAGGGTATCGATTGCGATATCCCTCATCGCCAGTTGATCGCCGTCTGCGGTGTGAGCGGCAGCGGCAAGACCAGCCTGGCATTGGACACGTTGTTTGCGGAGGGGCAGCGGCGGTATTTCGAGAGCTTTTCCGCTCAGACGCGCCAGTTCCTGGAACAGATGGAAAAGCCTGACGCGGAGCGTATTGACGGGCTGCCTCCGGCCGTCGCGGTAACCCACAAAGATGTCTCGCGGTCGAATCGCGCGACAATTGGTGCCGCCACCGAGATTGACGACTACCTGCGTCTGCTGTTCGCTCGAATCGGCCATGTGATGTGCTACGGGTGCGGGCGGGAAGTGCGCCGGGATTCGCCCGCGACCGCTGCGCAGCGTCTGATGCAAGGGCCCGCGGGCCGGCGCTTGATGCTGGCCTTTCCCCTGACGTTCCCCGCGGAGGAATGGGCGAGTCGCTGGCAGCAACTTCGTGAAGATGGTTTCGTCCGCGCCATCGTGGAGGGGCACACCCGGAACCTGGCCGGGCCTCCTCCGGAGTGCCCATCCCAGGAGCCCGTGTCGACGTGGCCGGTCGTCGATCGGCTGACGACCGGTGAGGTGACGCTCGAGCGGCTGGCCGATTCACTGGAAACGGCTTTTGCCAAGGGAGAAGGGAGAGCGGTCGCGCTGGTCGAAGGGACCTGGGAACCGGACAGCCCTGTTCGTCCGGTCGATGCGCGCGAGTGGACCGTCCTCCACTTCAGCTCGTCGCTGCGCTGCGAGACGTGCGGCATCGACTACCCGCTGCCCGACCCTCGCCTCTACAACTTCAACAGCCCGCTCGGAGCCTGCGCGACTTGCGAGGGGTTCGGCAACGTGGTCGACATGGACATGGAGTTGATCGTCCCGGATCCCAACAAGTCGTTGCGCGACGGTGCCATTGCTCCGTGGAACACGAAAGCGTACGCCCATGAACTGGCGGAGCTGCTGGCACTGGCGCCGGACTTTGGCATCCCGACGGACGTCCCCTTTCACCGGTTGACCGAAGAGCATGTGCGGCTGATCCGGGAAGGGGTTCCTGAGCGAAAGTTTGGCGGCCTGAAGGGCTTCTTTGAATGGCTGCAGAAACGCAAATACAAAATGCATCTGCGCGTCTTCCTGTCGCGCTGGCGCACGTATCGTCCTTGCCCGGTATGTGGGGGAGCGCGGTTACGCCCCGAGGCGCTCGCGGCGCGGATCGGCGGTCGCAACCTGGCGGAGCTTGCCGGTCTGAAAATCGAAGACACGCTGTCCTTCTTCGAGCAGTTGCAGCTGACAGATTGGGAACGGCAGGTAGGCCGCATGATGCTCGACCAGGTCCTTGCGCGGCTGCGATTCCTGCAACAGGTTGGCCTCGGATATTTGTCGCTCGACCGCACGCTGCGGACACTGAGCGGCGGAGAATCCCAGCGTGTGACGCTGACGTCCGCTCTGGGCTCCAGCCTGGTCAACATGCTGTATGTCCTAGACGAACCCTCCGTAGGACTCCATCCGAGCGACGTCGAACGGCTCGTGGCGGCCATCCGCTCGCTGCGCGACCGCGAGAACACGGTCGTCGTAGTGGAGCACGAAGAAGCAATCCTCCGTGCGGCCGACCAGCTGCTCGAGATCGGACCGGGGGCTGGCGAACGAGGAGGCCAGGTCACTTTCCAGGGGACGCTGACGGAGATGAAAACCTCGCCGTGCAGCCTGACAGGCGAGTTCCTCTGCGGGCGGCGGGGCGTTGCACTCCCGGAGCAACGGCGATCCACCACGCACGGCCGCATTCGTCTGGTCGGCGCCCGCGGCAATAACCTCAAGGGCATCACCGTTGACTTCCCCCTCGGCGTGCTGTGCCTGGTGACGGGTGTCAGCGGAGCCGGCAAGAGTACGCTGGTGCAGGATACGTTGTACGGCGCCTTGTGCCGCCGCAAGCGCAAGGAATGTGCCAAGCCGCTGCCGTATGACGACGTCTACGGCGATGGGCAGATCGACGATGTCATCCTGATCGACCAGAGCCCCATTGGCCGTACGCCCCGCTCCAACCCCGTAACCTACGTCAAGGCGTTCGATGAAATCCGCCAAGTGTTTGCCGATACCATCGAGGCCCGCACCCACAACTACTCGGCAGGCTTCTTTAGCTTCAATGTCGATGGCGGCCGCTGCCCGACCTGTGGTGGCGACGGCTACATCGAGATCGACATGCAGTTCCTCGCGGACGTGTTCATGAAATGCAGCGAATGCCACGGCACCCGCTACCGCAAGGAGATCCTGGGAGTCACGTACCGCGGCATGAATATTGCGGAAGTGCTCAACATGACCGTCCGGCAGGCCTTCGCCTTTTTCCGAGGCCAGACGAAAGTGCAAGAGAAGCTCAAGAAGCTGATCGACGTCGGCCTGGATTATCTCCGCCTGGGTCAGCCTGCGAACACGTTGTCGGCGGGCGAAGCCCAGCGGCTGAAGCTGGCTGCGTATATTTCCTCGGCCACGCGCAACCGCACCTTGTTCCTGATGGACGAACCGACCACGGGCCTGCATTTCGCGGACGTCGTCCAGTTGCTGGACTGCTTCGACGCGCTGCTCGCAGTCGGCCATTCGCTGATCGTGGTGGAACACAATCTCCAGCTCATGAAGTCGGCCGATTACATCATCGATCTCGGGCCCGGTGCCGGTGCCGACGGAGGAGCGGTCGTGGCGGAAGGACCGCCGGAAGCGGTTGCCCAGTGCCCCGCGTCCCGAACCGGACAGCATCTGGCGCTCGCGCTCGCGGCTCATGCCGCGAACTGGGAAGACCTGGAACCGCCCAACGACGAACCGCCCGACGACGAAGAAGTGCCCGATGATGAAGTACCCGACGACGAGCCGGGCGATGCGGGAGACGGCGAGTGAGCACGACGGAAAACGGCGATACGGTTGCTGGCCTGCCGGTGTTCTTCTCGGGAGATTTATCTCCGCAGCGGGCCAGCCTGTACGCCCGCTGGGACGACCTGCCGGGGGGCCAGGATTGGACGGTACGGGGCACCTTGCGCGGCCCCCACTGCCGGCTGGCCCGCACGCTGCCCGTCACCGTAGCTTTCCAGGACCTGGGCGCGGGCCCGACCTTGCTGGCTCGCGCAGTCCTGACGGACCCCTGCTACTGGTCTTCTGAATTGCCCGCCTGTTACCTGGCCGTGCTGGAATTGCGGCGGGAGGGGGAGGTGGTGCAGCAGCTCGAACAGCCGATCGGTATCCGCGACCTGGAGATCCGTGGTCGAAATCTCTACTGGGCGGGCCAGCGGTGGGTGCTGCGCGGAGTGCACCAGGAGTTGGCACCCGACGAGCCGTTGGCGAGCTGGCGCGAGCTGGCCGCGGCGATGGTGGTGCGCGATCCCAGCGACGAGTTGTGCCGCGAGGCCTCGGCCGAGGGAGTTCCGCTGGTCGTCCCGATGACCGGCGGCGAAGTCGACGCGATCCGGCAGTTGCGTCGGCTGGGTCGGTGGCCCGCTGTGCTGATGGCAGTTTTCGATCCTCCTCTGCGCCATCCGCTGATCTGGAAACGAGCGGCGCCCCAGGTCTGGCTGGCATCGTCCTATGCCGCTGGGGAGTTGAGCGGGGAGGGAAGCACGCCAGACATTGAGATCTGGCCGGTCGAACGGTTGCGTTCCGGCACGAGCGCAATTGACGGGCGACCCGTGCCAGTGATGGCGTGGGGCCCCACGACGGCGGCTTCGAATCTTGCGGTCGCTCGGCTCGCCTGCGACGCGCTGCAGCGGGAGCTGGCCCCGGCGAACCATGCTGGTTACCTGGTCAGCCTCGCCCCTGCCTAGGGCGGATAAAGGTCAGGCGTATGCGTCGCTTCCAGCTGGCGCAACAGTTGGCTCGCCTGCAGCGGACGGCCGGGATGGAAGGCGCTGCCGCCGCCCGAGGTGGTGTTGACAGGTGACCAACATCGGGCGGCGGTCAAAGAAAGATGCGGGCGGTCGGCGGATAAACTTCTAGAACAGGAAGCGATAGTCGATCCGGATAATGTCGTTGTACCACGCCTCGTCCGTCAGGGCCGTTCCATAGCCCACGTACAGGCTGCCGTTGCTGCAGCAGCGGGCGAGCCGCATACCCAGCTTGAGATTGACGATCTCGTCTCCATCCGCGTCGACGGGACCGTTCGGGTTAAAGGCGAACTTCTGCCCTTCTAGCACCGACCAGCCAACCAACTCGACGACGGGCGTCATAGAAACGCAACCCGTAGTCCAGCCGTTGTAGGACAGTCCCAGGCCGTAACGGAGCACGTTGCCCGCATACGGCGTTCCGTTGAATCCGTCGGCGCCGCCGATCGCGACCCAGTCCCGGATCTCCGCTTCCAGCGTCCAGCAGGGATTGATTCGGTTGAGATACAACAACGCTGGCTCAATACTGTAGTGTCCGGCGGTCAGCCATTTGCCTTCTTCACCGGTCGGAATGTAATTCTTCAGCTGGAACGTGAGGAGTTCATTGCACCCCTCCCAGATGTTGTACTTCACGCCGGCAACCATGTCGCCGAACCCCTGGGTGTTCGGCCCGGGACCGGGTACACCCGACGGATCATTGAACAGTGCAGCCGCCTCGACGAATGCGGACAAACGGGAAGTCAGGGCCTGCTCGTAGTACAGCGAGACCGTCTGGCTATCCAGGCTGTTGTTCGGACCAATTGTATTGACGTCGGTCTGTCCCCCGAAGTTGGCCCAGGTGCTGTAGAAGTATTCCGCGCGGTCGGGCTCATCGAAGTCATACGCTGCGTCGAAGCGTATTCGCAGCTGCGTGGCCACGACTGCGGAGTCGATATAGCCGACCTTGCTGTCGGACAGCGCGAGGGACGAACCCATCAATGTTGCTCCAGTGGCGTCCATGCCCAGATCGACGACCGATTCGTCGGCACCACCTCCGGCGCTGTAGTCCCCTTCCCCGTATCCCCCTCCGCTGTATCCTCCTCCGCCGCCATAGGCGCAACTACCTTGATTGCAGGAGCACGATGGCGCAGGGCCGGCGGAACGTGCTGCCTGC
>JBFWYF010000146.1:0-11054 GCA_050186685.1 Pirellulaceae bacterium | reverse complement strand
ACCGTACGATCCCAGCGGCATGACATTCCTGATCGGCCGCTTGCGCGATCGTGTCGGCGTCAGTTACGTACCAGCGGACGAGCGTTTGGGCCAGGCGGGCGCCGCGCTGGAGGCACTGGTCAAGCTGGCAGGCCGTCCTGAATGGTATGGCTTTTATGACCTGGTCGCTCAGCAGGCTGCCGTGGAGCGGGCGACCGCGACGCCGGAGCTTTGCCAGCACGCTTTGCAGGTGCTGGGTTTGCTGGCCACTCCCGGTGCCCAGCGATCCCTGGTTGCGCTGGCCAGCCAGACAGGCCGCCCGATTGCCGAACGACAGGCTGCGGCACTGGCCTTCGAAACGTCCGTCGAGCGCCGCGGCGTGCTGCTGACGCGCGACGAGATTCTCGCGCAATACGACCGTTACAATGCAAGCGCTACACAAAACGAGGAGACCCAGCAGGTGCTCGGCGCTTTGCTCGACACGATTGAAGCACCTGCTGCGGGTGAGGAGACGTCACCGATACGGTGACATGCGCGTCGTTCCATGCCGACGTCCGGGTTCCATACAACGCAGGACCATACCCCCCCCATACCGGGACTGATCGGCTCCGGTCCGGCGATGCGCGAGGTATACCGCCTGACCCGCAAGGTGGCGAAAAGTGATGCTTCGGTATTGCTCCTCGGCGAGACCGGGACGGGAAAGGAGCTGATCGCCACGGCCATTCACCGGCTGAGCCATCGCGGCTCGGGACCATTCATCCGAGTCAATTGCGGAGCCTTGCCGGAGAGCCTGCTGGAAAGCGAGCTGTTCGGGCACGTCCGTGGGGCATTCACGGGCGCCGTCAACAACCGCACAGGTCGCTTCGAGGCCGCGCATACCGGGACGATCTTTCTGGACGAGATCAATTCCACCACGCTGCATCTGCAGGTCAAGCTGTTGCGCGTGTTGCAGGAACGCGAGTTTGAACGGGTCGGTGATACACACACCATCCGCGTCGACACGCGTGTGATTGCGGCCAGCAACAAGGATTTGATGGGCGAGGTGGAAGAAGGTCGATTTCGGGAAGACCTCTACTGGCGGTTAAACGTCGTTCCCATTTGCATTCCGCCGCTCCGCGAACGGCGTGAAGATGTCCCGGAACTCGTGGCCCACTTCCTGAATCATTACAACGAGGCAAACGATCGCTTCGTCGTCCACATCCAGCGGGAAGCGATGGACGCGATGCAAGACTACCATTGGCCCGGCAATGTACGGGAACTGCAGAATTACGTCGAACGAGCGGTGGTCATGGCGGACGGTGACGAGTTGACGGTGGACGTCCTTCCCGACGTGGTGCTTGGGCGTGTCCCTCCCACCGGCCGGGGACTGCGGGGGGCGGACGCGGAATCCCTGGTGTTCGAAGTCGTCCAGCAAGGGTTGACGAAGGCGGGGCCTAACGAAGACGACCTCTATAACAAGATCGTCAACCGAGTCGAGCGCGAGCTGATCGCCCAGGTCATGTTGGCAGTGGGCAGCGTACAGACCAAGGCCGCCGCGAAGCTGGGCATCAACCGGAACACGCTGCACAAGAAGCTGAAAGAGTACGGCCTCGACGAAGGCCCTGTCGCGGAATGACCGCCATCGCGACGAGTCTACTCGAGGACGAGAATCGTGAAACGCCGGTCGAAACACCACCACCAGCGAAAACGCGTCACGGCGAAACCGCCGGAGACTCCGCCGTCCAAGCCGCGCAAGTCGTTGGGGGTAATCACGCTGTGCCTGGCCGCCATTGGCCTGGCTGCTGCGATCCAAAGCTTGTCCTGGCAACTGCAGACACGGCTGCGCTATACCGCCGGCACCTGCCGGGTCGTCGCTGCCGAAATCGTCGAGGCGAGCGGAAACTTCGAGCTGCGAATCGCGCATCAGGTCGAGGCCCACGGGCAGGTCTACCCGCGCAACGAGAATACGGAACAGTACACTCCTTCGTATCGCCGTCGTGAGGACGCGGAAGCCTCGCTCGCAAATTACGCTGTCGGCTCCGTCCATCCCTGCTGGTACGATGCCCGGAATCCTCGACGCTATAGCGTGCTGGTACGCTACTCCATGGACACCGGGACGCAATGCCTGGTGTTGGCCGCAAGCCTGCTGTTGGGCACGGGCGGCGTGTGGCTGGTCGGAGGCTTTCGACGTTCTGTCTGGCAGCTGGAAACCGAGTGATTGGAATCGGGGGCGGTGCCTGGATGTTCTGACGGAGCTTACTGCCCTGCCTGGAACTGAAACGCATACAGATCGGCATCGCTGAGCACGAACCGCAATCGCACGCCCTGCCCCTCGAGGGCGCCGACATCGCTGCCGGATTTCCAGGTGACGGTCCGATGCAACGAGTCCCCGTACTGCGGCTCCGAGTCCGCGAGCGAGTAGCCAGGCAGGGGCGTCCCGGCGGCGTCCTGGATCTCCACCTGTATGCCGCCAGCGGCCGAGGAAGAAAAGTTCAGAGACAGGCGGCGGCCAGTAAAGACAATCGGCTTCGTGATCACCTCGCCTCCACGCTGAGGAGCCCAGATCGAGACGAACCCATCCAATCGCAACGTATAACGGCGGACCAGACTGCTCTTGCCGGTCCAATAGCTTTCGCTCGCGTACAACGACAGTTCAGGCGGGGCACCTGGCAAGTCAGATGGCGTCTCCACGACATGCCACGCCAGATACTGCTGGCCGTAGTTCCACGTCCCCTCGCGCTCGATGCCGGGGCGGAGAAACGCCTCGTTCCACCGATGAAACCGCACACCATCGCGGCTGGACATGACGAGCGCCTCCGTGATCGCCGTGCCATAGCGCTGGCTCGCCCGGGAACGCGATTCCCGATGTTCCCGCTCGGGGAGTGCCCGTAGTGACGGCGACCAACTGCGTTCGACGTAACGCGTCGGGAACCCGATCAAGATGTGCGGCGCGCGATAATAGGGCTTGATCTGATTCGTGTACAGCTGCTCGGGCGGGGAATCGACGTACTCGAGATCTCGCTGATCGGTCCAGCGGATAAAGTCCTTCGAGGTCGCGGTGCGGATCGCGCGCCGGCCCGGCGATCGGTTCCCCTCCTCGTCCACCACACCAGCCGCGAAATAACGCCAGTACGCTCGATAGACGCCGCGCTCCCCGTCCCAGAACGCGAGGTTCTGAGAATCGAATGCACCATCCGTAATCACCGGCTCGTCGACCATCGGGGACCAGCGCAGACCATCGGCCGACTTTAGCGCCAGGAGTCCTCGCGGCGATGCCGAACGCACGAGAGCCTTATAACGGGCATCGGGTAAGGCGTCCGCGTTTTCGTCCAGGAATACCGCGGGATGCCCCCCATCGGGGCGTGTCTTGCCGAGAGCCTCCTGCGAAATCACGATGTTGTTGGCGCGAGAACCCTGAAAGTCGTGCAATCCGAGTTCCGGCTTCCGCCAGCGAATCCCGTCGTCACTCTCAGCATAACAGCAGAACAGCGGATGTTCGGCCGTATCGAGTTTCTCGGGCGTCACCGTCAACTGCCACGCTTTGTAGTACATGCGGTAGCGAGTGCCGTCGTGAAACACGCTGTGATAGCCGCTGCCGCTCCCCTCCCACGGCGCATCGTGCTCCAGCACGACCTCCCGGGGCTGCGGAGCATGCAGCCGCTGTTCGGCTCCTCCCACCAGCCGGTCGATCAAGGCCGCATCGACGAACAACTCGCGGCGTTGCCCAATCGGCGTCGGATCCTGGCCCCAGGCCGCTGTGCTCGACAAGACGAATGCAACAAGGACGAGCAGATGACGATCCATGGGTGAGGCTCCGGTCTGTGGTCGGTAGTAGGGTCTGGCCCCAGATTCCCGCACCTTGCGGCCGTCAGCACCGCTTGGCAATGCTCGCCGAGCGCGGACTGAACAGGATAACCGATTTGCCCAGGCGGCTGGACAGGAGGAGGCTCACTGCGAAGCGGTTCCTCAAGTCCCCTCTCCCGGTACTCCGGGAGAGGGGACTATCGAATAATGACGGCGGCGTCCTGCCGGGCTTCGACGGCACCGACGATACACGCCGCAGCGGCACCACCAGACTGAGCACGTGTGATCAATTCCGCGGCCCGCGCCTCCGGGATGCTGATCAACAATCCGCCAGAGGTCTGGGCATCAAATAGGAACTCTTCGCGCAGCGGGTCGGACCTCGCCGGCAGGCATAGCAGCGGTTGTGCGTACCGGCGGTTGGTGGCACTGGCACGGGTCTTATTCCCTTGTGCCGCGAGTTCCGCGGCTCCCGGCAGGAGCGGCAGGCGGTCCAGTTCCAGGATGAGCGTCACACCGCTGGCCGCGGCCAATTCGCCGGCGTGGCCGGCGAGCCCGAAGCCCGTCACGTCGGTCGCCGCCGTGGCTCCCGCGGCGTGGGCGGACTCGGCCGCGGACGCATTCAGCATCACCATGCTCTCTATGGCCGACACCAGGACCTGTTCGGGGCACCGGCCCCGTTTGAATGCCGTCGTGATGAATCCCGTACCCAAAGCCTTCGTCAGCACCAGCACGTCGCCCGGCTGCGCTCCTTGATTGGTGATCAGTTCGTCGCGCCGGGCGACGCCGGAGACTGATAATCCGTATTTGATCTCCGTGTCGCGCACGGTGTGGCCTCCGGCGATGACCGCCCCGGCCAACTTCACGCGGTCAGCGCCTCCTCGCAGGATTTCGCCCAGCACGGCCAGGTCTAACTGGTCGTCCGGAAAGGCCACGATGTTCAACGCCGTGACAGGACGCGCGCCCATCGCGTAAATGTCGCTCAGCGCGTTCGCGGCAGCGATCTGCCCGAACACGAACGGGTCGTCGACCAGCGGCGGGAAAAAGTCCACCGATTGGACGATTAGCAGGTCCTCGCGCAACTCGTAGACACCGGCATCGCTGAACCCTTCCGTCCCCACGATCAGCCGTGGGTCGTCGAACTTCGGCAGATTCCGCACAACCTGCGCGGTGCCCTCCTGGGGCAGTTTGCCGGCTCATCCGGCACAGCTGGCATAATCGACCAGCCGCTTCTTTCGTCCCCACAGCACCATTCGAAGCGTCCTTTCGCGTTGTGACGTGCGGGTAACCACACCTCGCTGCATCGTAGCCGCGGGCCCAACGCCATCAAATGGGGCATCGCCAAGTGCCTTCCGGCCGTCGTACGACCGTAGCTGCGTTCGCCAGAACGCGGGCCTGTAGCTGTGTTCGCCCGGATGCGGGGGGATGCGCGAAAAGGCATTCTCTCCGGGACGACGTCGTGCGCCCCCGGACTGGCGAAGGGGGCTACGGGGCGGCGAAAGCGGCACTGCCGGAACTGGCACCACCTTTCTTGTGGGCTACATTTGCCGGGCAACTCATTGCACGCGCAACATGGAGAGTCAGGAATGGGATTCGGCAATCAGATTCCCCCGACGACGATCGCGTGGGTCGTGGCCGGCCTATGCGTCCTGTTCGCAAGTGGCCTGCTGCTGAGACGCATCTTGTGCCGGCGAGCCGACCGCCGCACTCCCGCCCTCGACGAACAACACGTCGGCAAGCTCATGCAAAATCTCTTTCAATGGACCGACGGCCTGGCGAACGATGTTTCGCAGCACCGCCGGATCGTCGACAGTTTGAAACGGCAAGTGGGCGTCGTCGAGCAGCAATCGCGCGAAACGGATTCCGCAGCCGTCGTGCGTTTGCTGTCGAAGATCGTTCAGGCGAACGACTACCTGCAGCAGCAGCTCGACACGGCGGAACTGACGCTGATGGAACAAGCCGCCGAAATCACCTCCTACATGTCCGAGGCCCGCACGGACACGTTGACCGGGTTGCCGAACCGGCGCGCTTTCGAGGATGCGCTCGCGCGGGAGGTCGCCGAGTTTCACCGTCACGAAACGTGCGTCAGCGTGGCGATGATCGACATCGACTTTTTCAAGCGATTCAACGATCGATACGGTCACCAGGCCGGAGACGCTGTGCTGGTCCATGTGAGCCAGACCCTGCGGAAAACGATGCGGGAAACCGACCTGGTAGCACGGCTCGGGGGAGAGGAGTTTGTGATCCTGATGTCGAGTCTGGGAAGCGACGAAGCGAAGCAGGCCGCGGATCGCGCGCGTTCCGCCATTGAGCAGTCGACATGCCAGTACGAAGGCCAGACGCTGAGCGTAACCATCAGCTGCGGGCTCGCGATGCTCTTACCCGTAGAAGATGGCAAACAGCTGGTGAATCGCGCCGACCAGGCATTGTACGCGTCGAAGTCGGCTGGCCGGAATTGCGTCCATTGGCACTCCGGCCAGGATTGCCTGCTCGCGTCGAAACGTCCGGCAGCTGCTAGGCCGCCAGGAGGCGACGACCGACCGTCCGTCCCCCGCCAGCGAAAGCAGGAGGAATACTTGCGCCTGTGCGACGAACTCAGGCGCAAGCTGATCGACGTTGTCGGCCAACAGGCCTGAACGCGCACCAGTTTGCCCCGCGGCGTTCACGCTGTGTCGAGCATCGCAAGCTTGGGCGAAATACTCTTTAATTGCTCGGCCAGGTAGCGCTTGACGTGCGCGGTCGTCTTCAATTGCATCGCGTGCGTCAGAATCTTTCGTGATTTTTCGACGGTCAAGTGAGCGGCCAGTTCCTTGATGGAAGGCACAAAGGAGGGGCTCATGCTGAAACTGCGGAGCCCCATCCCAAACAGCAGTACGAAACTGCGCGGTTGTCCCGCCATTTCGCCGCACAAGGTCACACTGCGGCCCGCTTCATTACACGCACGGATGACCTGCGACAGCACGCGCAGCACGGCCGGAGCCAGCGGCTGGCAAAGGTGACTTACTTTAGGATTGTCGCGATCGGCCGCCATCAGGTACTGCACGAGGTCATTCGAACCGATGGAGACGAAATCCACAGCGGTCGCCATTTCGTCGACATACACGGCGGCAGCAGGAACTTCCAGCATGATTCCCATCGGCGCTTTGACAAACCGCTTCCGATGCTTGCGCAGCTGCCGGCAGGCGTTGTCCACCATCCGCTTCAACCGTTGGATCTCGTCCAACGTCGTGATCATGGGAAACATGATCCGGACTTCGCCTTCGACATCCTTTGCATAGGCCGCGGCCCGCAGGATGGCCCGAATCTGCGTGGCAAAGAAATCGGGATGTTCAAAAGATAATCGGATGCTGCGCCAACCCAGGAACGGATTGGCTTCCTGATGACGATGACCGAGATAGGGTACGGTTTTATCGCCGCCAATGTCGAGGGTGCGGATCGTGACGCGGCGGTTCGGGCTCGCATCAATGATCTGCTGGTACGCCGCGAATTGCTCGTCTTCGTCGGGCACGTCGGGATGCGTGAGGTACAAGTACTCGGTCCGGAACAGTCCCACACCGGCGGCCCCCATCGCCACCGCTGCCTAGGCGTCCGTCGTGCTGTTGATGTTCGCGAACAAGTCCAGGTGGACGCCGTCGGCGGTCACGGCCGGCTGATCGCGGTTTTCGGCGAGTTGACCGCGGAGGTGGAAGAATTCCCGCTGGAGCTTGCGATAGGCGCTGCAGGACTCCGCGTCCGGATTGATCAATACGTGCCCGTCTCGCCCGTCGACGATGATCGTGTCACCGGTCTTGATGTTCTTTAGTATCCCCCGAACTCCGGACACCGCCGGAATGCCTCGGCTGCGAGCAATAATCGCCGCATGGCTCGTCTGGCTCCCGGTCTGGGTGACGATACCCTGAACGTCCGTGTTGCCCAGCGCCACGACCTGCGACGGCAGCAGTTCATCGGCTATCACGACGAGCGGTCCGGCTAAGGCATCGGATTCGGGTTTCAGCACGTCGCTCAGATGGGCGCTCAACCGCTCGATCACGTCACGGACGTCGTTCAGCCGCTCCTTGAGGTACTCGTCGCGAGTCCGCGTAAAAAGCGATGTGTAGTGGTTCATCAGCCGGTGCAGCGCGGTAGGCGCTGTCATTCGGTCTTCCACAATCCACTCGCGCATGCGTTGCGTAAAGTCGGCGTCACGGAGAATCGCCTCATGCACGGCAAAGATCGCTGCCTCCTCGTGCCCGACCTGGCTGGCCACCTTCGTCTGCAGCGCGTGCAAGTCCTCCATGGCCTTGGCACGGGCCGTTTCATAGGCCGCCAGTTCCACCGTGATCTCTTTGTCCTCGAGCCGCTTGGTTTCGGGGTTCACGAAGATTTCGTGAATGACATACGCCGTTCCAATGACGACCCCCGGCGACACCGCAATGCCTTTTCGCATGAGGGGAAATGTATCAGCCGGAAGGATTTCTGACAAATGCGGGGCAATGCTCCGCTCACCCCCCGTATGGAGAGGACTATTGCAACGCCTGCCGCTTCTCGTCGATGAAGCGCAAGTGGTGAGGAATGTGTCCGGTGACGTTTCGCAGCAGCCTTTCCAAGGTCAGGGGCCCCGCCTCGGAATGAACCCCCGTTCGCTGGAAATCCGCGGCGGACAAAGTCCTCAAGATGCGGACCATATGCCGGCGGCATGCGTCGATCAGCATCAATTCCTCGTCGACGTCTCGCATCGGATACGCTAGTTTGGCCGCAAACAAGTCCGGATCGCCTCCAAAAAACTGGGGACTCTCCTGAGCGATGACGCGCTTCATACGATCCACGTACACCGGTTCAAAATCCGCGATATGGCAAACCACCTGGCGAGTCGACCATTTGCCCGGTATGGGCCGCGCATCCAATTGATCGGTCGTCATGTCCTGCACCGCCTGGCGCAGCCGATCGGGTCCGGCTGCATATTCCGCGATTAAGGCATCAAATTCCATGGTATCTCGCCCCATGTCCGTCACTTAAACCAACGCCGTGGCCTCCCATCGCCGCGGGAAGACCGCCGCACGACGCAGAACTCTCGGCAGTCGGTGGCACCAACCACCGCCGCCCGAATGATAATCCTCAAGAATGTCCACACTCCCTGGGAGAATCATCCTATGCCCGACCCCATCCCCCGAACAACCTCCCGCCCCCTTCAATTCCAGAACGGGTGTGCCATCGGTCTCAGCCATCGCTGGCATCACGGGCAGTACTGCACCATCATGACCCCGGCAGGACTCGTCGGGTGCGGAATCTACGACGTAAAGACAGCCGGGGAGTTCGGACAGGCGGTCGCCATCGCCCGCGGGACCCCCGCCCAGCCACTCGTCGAACCCGAGGATTTGTTCGACGCGCGCATCGTCGATCTCACGCCGCGGGCAGAGGAACTGGGTGTGCGCAAAGGGATGACCGGCCGGGAAGCGGTGGAACAGCTACTGGCCGCCGGCAAACAACCGGACGCACCCTGAGCCAGTGAATCAACGGATCAGGTGAGTCCACAGGCGTCGTAGAGGATCGATGCTGGGGCGCGTCACGGGCTCGCGGCCATACGCGCAACGTCCATAGAGTTCGCCCAACAGTGCTGCATCCTTCGCCAGAGCCGCTTGGTGATGCGCCACGGTCAGCACGTACTCGAATGGAGTCTGCTCCGGCTGACGGGGTATTCCTTGCTCACGCCCCCACGCCTCGACAGCCGCAAAGGTGTAGCGCACCACTTCCCCAGGCGGCACCCGATTGACCATGCCCGATACAAAGGGGTCGGCAAACGTCGCAAAGGCCGGAAGACTTGGGCCTGATTCCGTCAGCAAGCCTGCCTCGTCCGCTTCCGCGGCTGGGCGCCCACCCAGGAACGAGCCCAGGAGTTCCCGCAGCGCCTGCCAGAAATTGGCAAGCGCCGCCACAATTTCACGATGATGCCGCCACCCCAGGTAAGCGAGTAACCCGATGATCACGACCCAATAGGACCACTTGATCAGCTGGCCAACGAGGCCCCCCAAAGCGCCGCCCAACTTGGCGGGATCAAGCCGCGACGAGGCAGCAGGTCGATCGCGTCCCGCGGACGGAGGCCGATCCGTCCGGCCAGGGCGAGTTTCCGGATCGCCATTTCCGGTCTCGGACGAGGATGACGATGTCCGCGACTTCTCGTCCGACTCGCGATCTGCCGTAGGTTTCTCATTCCCGTTCGCATTCTCGCCGGCCCCGGACTTCTGACCTCCTGATTTGGAACCTCGCGAGGGCGGTTTCGAGCTGGATTCCCCACCTGACCCCGATTCGGACCGGTCGTCCGATTGCTGTGCGGCGGAATTCTGACTGCCACTGCTCTGACTGCCACTGCTCTGACTGCCACTGCTCTGACTGCCACTGCTCTGACTGCCACTGCTCTGACTGCCACTGCTCTGACTGCCACTGCCCTGACTGCCACTGCCCTGACTGCCACTGCCCTGACTGGAAGACGCCTCCTGGCCGCTGCCCGCGCTGGGTTCTTGACTCGCCGAGGGATTGCCGTCTGAAGACGACGCATCAGGCGGGTGGGTGGAAGCACTCGGTTCGTCCGGGGAAGAATTCGGCGGGTTGTGTTCCCCGGTCCGATCGGCTCGTTCGGGCTGATCTTCACCGTCCTGTCCGGCGGCATACTCGGTCGTCCACAGGTCGGCGGGCGAGCCGGCAAAAAACGGCAGCTGGGTGACGGAATACTCTGCGTTGCGGCGGGGCAAAAGAGTACAGAGCAGCAACAGGACGACGATCATGCCCACACCGGTGCCAATCCAACTGGCAGCCATTTCGGGCGGCATAGACAGCCGCCGTTGGCGCAGATAGCGGCGAATGCCCAGAAAGCTGGTGGTCACTAAGAGCGCAAGTGCTGCGCCGACGTACACCGCCAGCAACTGGAAGGCGTAGCGGCGGCTGGCGAGATTCGTGCCGTCGAGAAAGAGGTTTCCGATGCCGAAGATCGGCAAGGCCGCGAGCGAGAAATAGATCACCCACACACCGGGCGTGTGGGGACGCCGGCGCGACTCGGCCCAGCGTTGCCACCACGGACCGCGCTCTGCCGTCGGCGCGGCGGCCGAACGCGGCACGGTTCCTTCCACCTCGTTCTTTTCCAATCCGACGTTCTGGAGCAGCCCTTCTCCGGATGCATCCTGCGATTCGTCAATGACCGTCGAGTCCCAGGTGAGTTTGTCAGCGCACCACCAGATCAACCCGATGAGTGCGACATTGATCGGGCCGCTGAATGCGCGCAGCGGTCCGCTGTACTCGACCAAGCGGAATGTCGCCAGCGCGGT
>JBFWYF010000145.1:0-11101 GCA_050186685.1 Pirellulaceae bacterium | reverse complement strand
CTCCTCGGCGACAATCCGCGATCTCTGCGTTTCCGGACCTGGTCCGCCCCCGGCTGGACGTGCCCGTTCTCGGGCGACGAGCGGGCCCGATTGCAGGACGTGGGAATCCCGGCGGGCACCGCCCGACCGATGCCTGGCTTACTTTTTCGCAAGGTCAGGTGATCGAATCGGCTCGTGGTTCGGAGAGTCTCCCGCAGCGGCCGCTGAGATCGCTGAGTGAGACAGGAGCCTGAGTGGTTTTCTCCGCGCTCCCGGCGGCCTCGGCGGGAGACCGGTCTTCGATCCAGGTGAGTCGCCGAGCCCGATTCGATGGCAGCGCGACCCTGTCATCCAGCCGTCTTTTCCGCGAAAAAAACGCTCTTGACCGCTTCCGGACGATGGCCTATCTTCCCGCCACGTCAGCTGCAACGAGGCCGCTGACAAGAGTCAAAAAGACGACCGATCAACCAGCAAGACCGCGAATCACGAGGCGCGAGTCTTGCGACGAAACCGAGCCATGTAAATCCACGTGGTGAGTCTGCATCTGGAGCACGCGTCTACCAGCGTGTGTCTCTGCGGACCGCGAGGCCGTTCGTCGGCATGGACGCTGGCGGCTGCTTCGATACATGTGGGTTTACAGCCGAGGTTTGACCGCCAACGCAGGACGCCGCGGCGGCTGACCGACCAATCGCTCCCGGCAAAGATGCGAGTCCTCCGCCCCCCCTGGGACCCGTGGCTTCCGGGAGCCTTTTCTTTTACTGCCCCCGGGCCCTCCCGCGACTCGATCGCGGAGGGCCTTGTGGTGGGCAGCAACCGGTTCACACGGGCGCAGCACCCGTGCGTGCGGCGGCGCGGGCGGTGGGGACCTGCCGGATTCCCGTTAGTTCAGAACAGCAGGGCACCGCAAAGCAGCGCCACCATCAGCGCACCGGTCACGGACTTGGCGATGGTTCCGGCCATACGGGACCAGAACGCGGCGCCACCGATCTTCAAGCTCGTATCGAAATCGCGTCCTGTCCAGCGCTCGCCCACTACCGCGCCCACGGACGCCCCAAAGGAAGCACAGAGGAGCGCGGCCAGCAGCGACCCGATCACTGGAATGGGCAAACCGACGAACAGCCCGATGATCCCGCCGACGACGGAACCGAGCAGCGCCAGGGCCGCCCCTCGCCAGCTCCCACCCGCGCGCTGCGTCCCCCAGATCGCCGCAAAAAACTCGATCAGTTCGCCCAGCACGGCCAGTGCCAACAGCGCGCCCACCACGCCCCAGCCGATGTCCAATCGGCCCGCTCGAGGACCGAAGTGCGTATAGAGAGCACCCCCGGCCAGCACGATCCAGTTGCCGGGTAATCCCAACAGGTTCAGCAGCCACGCGCCTACGCTGATCAGAACCAGGAGCACTCCCGCGACCAGCCCCACATCGGCACCTTCAGCGGGGCTGGCGCGCCGGCCGATAGAAGCCGATGCGTTCCAGGGCGAGGTAGACTTCCTCGAGCGTCTTCTCGCCGAAGTTGGAGATGGCCAGCAGATCGTCGCGGCTGCAGTTCAGCAGGTCGCGGACGGTGAAGATGCCGCGTTCCTCGAGACAGTTCGTCGTGCGGACCGTGAGCCCGATCTCGGCGGTGCTCAATTCCAGCCGCTCTTGCATAGAACGGGATTCTTCGTCCGCGCGGCTCAGTGGAATGCGGGTGCCCATGAGGTTGCCTCCTGTGCAACGTGTTCGACCAACTCGCTCCCTCGTCTCACACCCCGGTGTGAGCATCGCATGGGGTGCGTGGCGTCAGTATACCTATTCGCGCTGCTTTTCCTACATCCGCGTCGCCGAAAAATTTTGGGCGGTGCTAGCGCGGCTGGCACCGCACACGTCTCCCCGCGCGAACTGGCGAACGGGAAGCAGCCGTGGCGCCGCTTTCAGTCGCAACATGGGCGAGCCCTGGGGCTGCGCGGCGTCGGCGTGATGGCGCATAATGGGGAACATCGGGCGGCAACAAGAGGCCGCCCGCGTGAGGATAAGGCGCAGGGGGCAGACCTGGACAGGAACAGGAACCGAGGCACGGGAAGCGGAGCAACGGGGACATGGACACGGGCAGCGGATGGGACGGACCGATGCAGGAGATTCTGGGGCCCTTAACGGATGTTCAGCGGGAGGCCGTGCAGCACGTCGATGGCCCCTTGTTGATTCTCGCGGGTCCGGGCTCGGGCAAGACGCGTGTCGTGACCCATCGCATCGCCCACTTGTTGGCCCAGGGCATTCCGGATCGTCAGATCCTGGCACTGACCTTCACCAACAAGGCGGCCGACGAGATGCGTCTGCGGCTCGAGCGCCTGATGCCGGAGCGAAGCGTGTGGATGGGCACGTTCCACCGCTTTTGTGCGCGGCTGTTGCGCTCGTATGCGGGACTGGTGGGGCTGAGCGAAAACTACTCGATTTACGACGTCGGCGAGGCTCGGGACACGCTGAACCAGGCGATTGAGGGCGCGCGGGTGGAAATGACACACGTCACGCCCGATCGCGTCGGACACGAGATCAGCCACGCGAAGAACAATCTCGTGCTCCCCGATGTCTACCGAGCACGGCCGGGCAATCCCGTGGGCAGTATCGTCGAAAAAGTCTATCCGCTGTATCAGCAGCGGCTGATGCGGGCCAACGCGGTCGATTTCGATGATCTGCTGCTTTATGTCGCCACAATGCTGCGCGACAATCCCGAGTTGCGGCGAACGCTCGACGCGCGTTTCCGCTATATCCTGGTCGATGAGTACCAGGATACGAACTTCGTGCAGTACATGATCGTGCGGTGCCTGTCGCAGGACCATCCCAATCTGGCGGTCACGGGGGACCCGGACCAGTCGATCTATGGATGGCGCGGCGCGAACTTGAACAACATCCTCGAATTCGAGCGGGACTATCCGCAGGTCCGCGTGGTGCGTCTCGAGCAGAACTACCGCAGCACCAAGCGGATTCTGCATGTCGCCGATACCCTGATCAGCCACAACGTCCGCCGCAAACCGAAGGCGCTGTTCACCGAGAATCCTGACGGCGAGCCGGTTCGGCTGGTCGTGTTCCCGACGAATATGGACGAGACGGACCAGATCGTGGGCCGGATTGCCAACGAAATCCAACAAGGTCGGCGCCGGGCGCAGGACTTCGCCATCTTCTATCGCGTGAACTGGCTGTCGCGGTCGTTCGAGCAGTCGCTGCGTAGTGCCGGAGTTCCCTACCAGATCGTCAAAGGGCTGGAGTTCTACCAGCGCAAAGAGATCAAGGATGTCATCGCGTATCTGCAGCTGATCAACAACCCGCGCCACGACGCAGCCTTACGGCGTATCATCAACGTCCCGCCGCGCAAGATCGGACCGTCGACGGTGGACCGGCTGGCCGAACATGCCAACGAGCGTGGAATATCCCTGTTAGCCGCCGCGCGCGAGGCGGGCCTGGTCGCGTCGCTGCCCAAACGCTCGGCCGCGCACGTGGCGGCGTTCGTCGCCATGTACGACCGGCTGAGCCTGCTGGCTGCGCAGCCCTTGACCGCGGTGCTGGAGGCCATCGTCCGCGACACGGGCTACATTGGGTGGCTCGAAGGGTCGGACGACGAGGACGATGCGGAGCGATTGGCGAATATTCAGGAACTCGTCACGGCGGCCACCGATTTCGATCATCAGCATCCCGGCGACGGGCACCTCGAGGAATTCCTCGAGCAGGTGGCGCTGGTAAGCGATACGGACGATTGGGAGTCGGCCAGTGACCGGGTCTCGCTCATGACGTTACATGCCGCCAAGGGGCTGGAGTTCCCAGTGGTGTTTCTGGTCGGCGCCGAGCAGGGGTTGCTGCCGCACGAGCGCACCACGGACGATCCAGACCAGATCGAGGAGGAGCGCCGCCTGATGTTCGTCGGCATTACGCGCGCGGAAGAGGAGTTGCAGATCAGCTACGCGACGCGACGTCTGGTGCGCGGGAACCTGAAGTTGCGAATTGCCAGCGAGTTCTTACTGGAATTGCCGCGGGACCAAATGGAGTTCATTGCGCCGCGAAGTCTGTCTCCCCGCGCTCGTCCGATACCGCCGGCCGACCCGGACGCCTGCCACGACGACGCGTGGGATGAGGAAGTGTATGAGGTCCGGGACGTGCATCCGGCGAGCCGCCCACCGGCCGAGTCGCGTTCCCCCGGACTGATGACGGCGGCTCAATTGCTGGAAGGCGCCTCTCGTGCCGGTCAGCGCAAACCCGTGGCACGGGCCGATGCGTCCCCGACACAGGTCGATCGATTCCAACTCGGTATGCTCATTCGTCACCCGCGCCACGGCATTGGCAAGATCATTGATATTTCCGGTAACGGTTCCAAACGCATGGCGACCGTTCAGTTCTTCGACACGCCGCGACCGGCCAAGTTCCTCCTGCAGCACTGCACGATGGAAGTGCTGAACGGCGAGCCGGATTTCACGCCGCCGTCGTGACGCCGGCCGCCGACAGCGGGGGACACTTTGCAGGGACCTGCATTCATTGCCCCCCACCGCAGCGGCATCTGTCCCGCATGGTGTCCACTGGCTACGATGCAGGCGACCCGGCCAAAGACTTTGATCACCACGTCCTTCCTTGGGGGTGAGGTGGAAACGTCCCGCCTGGCCCCTCGCCATTCCACCGTTCCATGGCCCCCCTATGACCGAAGCGTATCCCAAGGTTGCCCAATTCAAGACGCCTGCCGCTTTTCGCGAGCGACTGGCCGAGCTGGGCTTGGAACTACCGGTGGACGACAGGGTCCTGTCCGCTCGGGACGGATCGCCGCTGGCTCAGCCCCTGCGCATCGGTTCCTGCGAAGTGGGTAACCGTTGGTGTATTCATCCGATGGAGGGATGGGACGCGCATCGGGACGGATCACCCTCTGAACACACGTTGCGGCGTTGGCGCAACTTCGGCCGTAGCGGCGCCAAGCTGATCTGGGGGGGCGAGGCAGCTGCCGTGGCACCGGCGGGTCGGGCGAATCCGTTTCAAACGCTCGCCACTCCGAGCAATCGCGCCGGGCTCACCCGGCTGCGCGACGAACTGCTCGATGCCCACCGGTTGCAGTTTACCGACACGGGAGATCTGCTGGTCGGCCTGCAGCTGACGCATTCCGGCCGGTTCTGTCGCCCGAATTCCAAAGAGCTCGAACCTCGTATCGCCTACCATCATCCGCTGCTGGACGCCCGCTTCGGCATTTCCCCGTCCGACAGGTCGGTGGTGATGAAGGACGATGAAATCGAGCGGCTGATCGACGACTATGTGGCCTCGGCCCGCGTGGCGGCCGAAGTCGGATTCCAATTCGTCGACATCAAGGCTTGTCATGGCTATCTGTTGCACGAATTCCTGAGCGCTCGCAGCCGCCCGGGCCCGTACGGAGGAGATTTAGAAGGGCGTTCGCGGCTGCTCAAGACGATCGTGCGACGCATTCGCGACGAGCTGCCTCAGCTGATGGTCTTCGTGCGGTTAAGCGCCTTCGACATGCCGCCCTTTGTCGCGGGCAAGAACGTGGGGGAACCGATGAACTACGCCCACCTGCTCCCGTACCAGCTCGGCTTCGGCACGCGTGCATCTGATCCGCTGCAGCCTGACCTGACGGAAACCCTGCAGTTGATCGGACAACTCCGCTCGCTGGGTGTCGTGGCCATCAACGTGTCGTGTGGCAGTCCTTACTACAATCCTCACATCCAGCGTCCGGCGATTTTTCCGCCGAGCGACGGCTATTTGCCACCGGAAGAACCGCTGGTCGGAGTGGTCCGCCAGATTCAGGCCGCCCGCCAGTGCAAGCAAGCCTTTCCAGCCCTGGTCATGGTGGGAACCGGCTACACTTACTTGCAGGATTATTTGCCCCACGTTGCGCAGGCCGTCGTGCGTCTGGGGTGGATCGACATGGTCGGCTTGGGCCGCATGGTGCTATCGTATCCCGAACTGCCCGCGGATACCTTGGCGGGGCAGCCCGTGCAGCGCAAGCGGATCTGCCGCACGTTCAGCGATTGCACGACGGCGCCCCGAAACGGGCTGGTGTCAGGCTGCTTTCCACTCGATCCGTATTACAAACAGCTTCCCCAGGCCGATGCGCTGAAGGATCTCAAGCAACAGTCGAGCTAGGCCCTCACCCTTCCCCCCCTGACCCTCTCCCGTAGTACCGGGAGAGGGGACTGGATGAACCGCTTTGCGGTCAACTATGCGGGTTGTCTGACAGGGCCTGGCCGAAATGGCCGCCTGGTACGTACACACTGATCTTCTTCATTTTCCAGGAACTGGACTAGACTACGCCCTCCCAACCCGAGGAGGGACGTCCATGTCGGAAAAACTGCGCACGGCCATGGTCCTGGGCTTGCGGTTTGTCTTCTTGACCCGCTACTCGTGGCTCATGGCGCTCGCCTTCCTCGGCCTGCCGCCGCTAGCACTCGTGGGAGCCCCCACGTTGCTGGAGAACCTGTTTGTGTTGGACCGTCCGGTGCAAATGCTGCACGTGTCCTGGATCGCGATGTTCTCGGCGACGACGGTCATTACCACGCTACGTATCACGACGCTGAACGCGATCGATCGATTCGGGGACTATCGGCGTGCGAGCGAGGATTTTCAGGCAGCGTGGGGAACCGTTGACCCGGGGGCGACGCCCTGGTACAGGCGCTGCGAAGTGTGGTTCATGTTGGGGTTGGGCTTGGCGGCCTCGCTGAGCATCTGGTACGGCGTCGTTGCTGCCTGTGTTTCGCGCACCGCGGCGGACCCGGGTCCGGCGTGGGGAGCATTCGACACGGCCGAGCAGGCACGCGTCGCTGTGACGACCGCGGCATGGCGCCAGGCCTATCTGGGCCTGTTTCTGACGCTGAGTGTTCTGGCCACCATCTACCTGATCCTGCTGATCCGGGACAGTTGGTTCTCGTCGCACATTCTGGATGACCAGTCCTATCAATACACACCGGGACAGCGAACCAGCGCGACTCGCCCTGGTGTGGCGATCGCCGAACAGCCGTTGTACGAGTTCCTGACGTACTTGTTCGGGCCGGGTTATTTCCGCGCGATCACGATGCGCTGTCGTAACAAGGGAGGAGAGTACGAGCAGGAGAAGATCGTGCTCGCTCCGGGGCACGCGGGGCTGGTGCTGTGCACGTCGCTGTTCTTTGGCTGGTACGGGTGGAACTACTGGAACGCCATGTGGAGCGGCCAGTTGCCGGATGCCTCGTCCCCTCTTCCCGCGTTGTTCTTTGGACTGCTGTCGCTGCTCTTGCTGACGCTGTTGTTGCCGGGCGGTGCGTTTCTGCTGGACCGACATCGCATTCCGGTGCTACCGACGCTCTTGCTGACCATGGCGTTGATGTACAGCCTGTTTGGTACGGACCACGTGTTCGAGGTCGATCCGGAGCCACCCGTCGTTGAATCACCGGCGATGATGTCGTGGGACGAGTGGCTGGCGCGGCGTCCCGCGGAACTCGACGCGCATGGCACGCGCACGCTCGTCGTGGTGGACGCGTCGGGGGGCGGCATCCAGGCGTCGGCCTGGACCGCGCAGGTGCTGACGGGACTGCACGAGTTGTACGGGGACCCGTTCTCGCGATCGATCGGCTTGATCAGCGCCGTATCGGGGGGAAGCGTGGGAACGTTGTTCTACCTGGCGAATCGCAGCGATCTCGCGGACGAGGCGAATCCGACACACACCGTCCTGTCGCCGGAGGCGATTCGTCACATTCGCGAATCTTCACGGGCGTCTGGGTTGGAGGCGACCTGCTGGGGAATTGCCTATCCGGACACGATGCGGGCGGTGTTCCCGCCCTTGTCAGCGGAGACGATTGATCGCGGCTGGTCGATCGAGCAGAGCTGGCGGAAGTGGATGGGGTCCACGCGCCCAGGGTTGGAAAACCTGCGCTTGCGGGATCTAGCGCCACGGCAGCGGACCGGCACACTGCCGATCCCGGTCTTCAACGCGACGCTGGTCGAGACAGGCCAGCGGCTGCTGATCTCGCCGGTGACATCGCCGCCCCCTGTGGGCGATCAGTCGAGCGCAGGGGTGGAATTCCTGCGCGTGTTTCCGGGCTCCCAGCTGCGGGCGACCACGGCGGCGCGCCTGTCGGCGACGTTCCCCTATGTGACGCCGGTAGCGCGACCACTGGTCAGCGCGCAGCGCCTTGAAAGCGACCCGCACAATCCCCTCTTTTCGGTCCACGTAGCCGACGGCGCGTACGCCGACAACGAGGGCGCCGTGACGTCGGTCGATTGGATCAACCGGCTGCTGGTCTATTACAGCCGCCCGGAGAACATCGACCAGCGGCCGTTCGACCGCGTGCTGCTCGTCCGCATCCAGGCATTTCCGCGGGAACTGGCTCGCACGAGCCGGCCGGCGAATCGATTGTCCGGCTGGCGAGCGGCGCTGCTGGGTCCGTTCGACACGATGATGAAAGTCCGCTCCGCATCGCAGACCGAACGTGGGGACCTGGAGATCAACCTGCTCACGCGGGCGACGCTGGCGGAACTCCGGGCCGCCAAGGAGCGTGCGGAGCGTGAATTCCAGCTCGCACTGACACAGGTCGATCAACTGGAACGCATGATGGATGAACTGCGTTTCAGCGGTAAGCCGGGCGAGCCCGCGTCGGAAGCGGCACGGCGGGTCCGGGAGGAAGAGGACAAGTGGCGTTTCGCCATTTCCTTGCTGCAGAGTTCACAGGACCGGCAACGCCGTTTGACCGATTTGCAGGTCGAATCGGTCGTGTTCGACTTCCATCCAGCCGACGGCGTATCGATCCCCATGTCGTGGAAACTGACCGCCCGCCAGCAACGCCAGATCGATCGGACCTGGGAACAGCTGGCCAACGGATACTATCCGCACCAGCCGCTCGCCGTCGTCGATCGCTATTTCCGCCGGCTGGCGACGATCGCACCGCGCCTGGCGCGTGAGTGAGACCTGGTGCCGCTTCCACTGATCGATGTCACGGCGAAGGGTCACCGAATCTCGCCGTTCAGCCGTCACGCCCCCCACCCCGGCCTCCCTGGCCCTCTCCCGGAGTATCGGGAGAGGGGACTCGGGGAACCGCTCCGTGGTCAGTCAGGTGGGTTGTCGGACGGAGCCTGGTTCGCCGCAGCCGGCTCGATGACCAGCACCCAATCACCTTTGGCCGGAGGCGCCAGCCGGTGTTCGCCGTGATTCGGCAGGCGGCCATCCACCGGGGAACTGCGGCCGCGCACCGGATCGAACCAGCGCGCCGCGACCGGTGACGAAAACGCGGACAGGTCCACAACAATCGCATCATTGTCTGGCAGGTAAGCGGCGGCAAAGTCACGGTCGGCGATTTTCGCGAGTACCATGTGGCGGGTCACATCGTCCGGCTGGTGGCGAATCAGCTCGTGCGCCGGCTCCAATTTCCACCACTCGATGGCGGCCAGGAAGTCGTGCAGATGTTGCATCTGGACGGAGCTCTCCCACGCGACGGCCTTCTCCCAGTAATCGGGCTTATTGCGGTCCCAATCCCATTTCCAGACACCGCCGCTGCCCTGAGGGCATTTCGGAGGCACATCGCCGGCGCCATACGTGTAACCCTTGGCACCCGAAAGCCAGCTGCGCCACGCCAGCGACCGGGCGTCCACCGCCTGCCAACCTTTCTCGCCCTGTCCGTCGTACATGGCTTCGAGGTTGATGACAGGTTTGTGGGGCTCATGGCGGTAGGCATGCAAGATCCATTCGATGGCGTGATGGGCACATCGCTGGCGGTTGCCTCCATTGTGTCCGCTCTGCACGCCCGCGATGTCCAGATAGGGGCGGTCGTAATACTGCATCGTCCAGATCGGGATCGGCTCCTTCGAGGGCGTGCCGGGGTGCTGAGTGATCAGGTGGACGGCCGTCGCGTCGCGCACGGCCCGCCCCACTTCGTCGGCCAACGGCATAAACGGGCTGTCGAAGCTGGGGGAGAAGATCACCGAGTTTCCCCACAGCCGAGCCACCAGGTGGCGGGCGAACTGACAGGCCGCCTCCGAGTCCGGATAACGGTGGGCTGGCTCCATGAGTCCGACGAGCAGTACGACGAAGCCAGCGTCGTTCGCTCGCTGGACCTTGCGTTCAAACGCCTGCCAGAAGACCGGATTGAGCTTCTGACACGCCTGGTCGAAGAACGGCGGCTCACCCTGCCGATCCGTCTCCCCCGCCCAGCGCGGCGCAGGCGCTATTTGAATAAGCGTAAAGTGCTTCGCCCGTCGGTCGGCCAGGTACCGGTCCCACTCCTCGTCGTTCGATCGCATGGGAGCGGCCCAGGCCGTATCTCCTGTCCACAGAAACGGCGTTCCATCCGCTCCCACCAGATAGCGGCGATCCGCACTGATCTTCAAGAACCCATGTTGGTACAGCCAATTCTCACCGCGATAGGAGACCACTTCGACCGTACCGCGCTGACCGTGAAGTCCCGCATCCCCGGTATCCGAGCACTCTGTCTCCCAATGCCACAGCCCCGCGGCGGGAAAGGCACAGCGCATCCGGAACACATGGCCGCCGTCCCAATAACCAAAACCATCAAGCCGGCGGCCGCCGGGCCCGGAATACCGGACGCGCAACGTCCATTCGGGATCGAAACGATCGTGCTCGCGGTCGCTCGTCAGCGTGTGCTCCCAGCGTTGCCACACGTGAGGCCGCGGTGCCGCGGCCTCCACAGCCGCGACGGTGACGAGCATCGCCGCCACGCCCATCGCCAAGGGCGCATGCCCGAGAACATGTCTCCCAACGTTCATCGTCCCCCTCCTTCGTTCCGCCATGGCCCCACCGTCCCACTGCGTACGGTCCTGCAGCGTACTGAGGGAAATCCACTTGGCGATTTCGCCAGCTTATCGACCGGGCCTGGCGAATGGTACCGGATCACTTCCCTGCCCGGCGGCGGGTGTGGCACGGGCTCCGTCAGTGCTCCCCTCGCGGGCCAGCCTCTTCCTCATCAAGACACTGGCAGAGCCAGTGCCACACCTGCCCGCTCCATCCGCAGTCCTGCACGACGCGTGGCGTCGCGACGTGTGGCACTGGCTTCGCCAGTGCTTCCCTCGCGGGCCAGCCTCTTCCACCTGAAGACACTGGCAGAGCCAGTGCCACACCTGCCGCTGGCTTGCTTGTTCTGACGGCGTGTTTGGCGAATAATCGGACGTGTGGCACGGCTT
>JBFWYF010000144.1:0-11101 GCA_050186685.1 Pirellulaceae bacterium | reverse complement strand
GGACGGAACCGTCTGGCTGCCATGATCGCCGATTCCGCAATCCACGCCGTCGATTTGATGTTGGCCAGCGGCCCCCAGAAATGCTGCAGCGGAAAGTGCCCCAGTCCGTCCCGGAGATCTCCGTACCGCTCGGCGGGCCTGGTGAAACACCAGAGCGACTCCGATCCATCCGGGTTGTGCACGGGCGCCGGCATGCAGATATAGTCGGCGCCGCACCCTTTGCTTAGCATCGGAAACCAGACGGCCGACGTCAGATCCGCGTTCTGCCGGTGCAGCAGATCCCAGATCTGAGGCGCCGCAATCTTGTCGTTCCAGGCCGTCCACATCTCGACCTGCTGCCGGTCACGCCAATAGAAACCATTGGCGATCACGCCATGCTCCCGCGGCAGTCGGCCGGTGAGCATGTTCGCCTGGACCGGCCAGGTCACGCAGGGGAAGCTCGGCTGGAGACGAACCCGGTTGCCGCCCCGCGCCAGCGCCGCCAAGGCCGGCATGCGATCCACGTCGCTCGCGCGCAAGCCAGGAACGGAGAGAAGCACGACCGTATCCGGCGTGGACATAGTAGTTCACCCGCAACAAGAATCGGTTTACCGCGGTTGCCCCAGCGTCGCTTCGACTTCCAGCGACTTGCCGTCACGCTTGACCTCGATCTTGATGGTGTCCCCGGGCCGGAACTTGCGCAGGGCACTGTCGTAGTCCTCGACGCTGCCGATCTGGTTAGCACCGAGTCGCGTGATAATGTCGCCGACTTTGATTCCCGCCCGATCCGCCGGACCATCCTTACGGATGTACTCGAGCCGGCAACCTTCGACGGTCGCCGCGTAATCCGGCATCGTACCCAGGGAGGGACGAGCTCCCTCGCCGCTGTGGATGGAGGCCCGCGACTTCACTACCAGGTAGTCCGGACGCTCGCTGACGGTGGCCAGATGCGCCACCACATCGGAAACCAGTTCGGAAATGCGCCGCATGCCGGGCACATTGATCCGTTCCACGTCGTCGCTCGGACGATGATAGTCGCTGTGCGATCCCGTGAAGAAATGCAGCACGGGGATGTTCTTGCGATAGAAGGTCTGGTGATCGCTCGGACCTTCACCCGCTGGATCTTTCTTCAGCTCAAAAGCGTAGGGCTTGTTCAATTGATCGATCAAGCCATCAAACTTCGCGGAAGTGCCCGTGCCATAGACAATCAGCTTGTTTTCGTTCAACCTGCCGACCATGTCCAGGTTGACCATGGCGACGGTCTTATCGAGCGGAAACAGCGGGTTATCGGCGTAGTGTCGGCTGCCGAGCAGCCCGCGCTCTTCGGCCGTGAAGGCGATGAAGACGACGCGGCGGGAATCGCCGGCCGGCCGGCCCGCCGTGAGCCGCCTTGCAATTTCCAGCAGCGCGACAGTTCCGGAAGCGTTATCGTCCGCTCCGTTGTGAATGGCGCTGGTCCACGGCGCGAGGGACCCCACATCGCGGCCCCCCATGCCCAGATGATCGTAATGAGCGCCTAAGATGACCGTCTCGTCCGCGAGCCGCCCGCTGCCTTCGAGCACCGCCACGACGTTTCGCGTGCGGACCTTGACCAACTCGATCGAGCTTTCGACCTCGGCCTGCCAGCCCGCCAGTTCACGACTGCGGGGCTTCAAATCTCCGTCGATGTCGCGTTCCAGTGCCGTCAGGTCCTTCCCCAGCGCCGCACGAACCATATCATCGATCGGAGCACGCCGGGCAAAGAAGACCGACATTTTGCGTGCACCCATCGTGTAACCGGCGGCATCGGGAGCCAGCACCTGGTCGGCACCGCCCGCGGACTCGTTGTGCAGCGCCGTCAATCGATCGGCAAGCTTGGCTACTGCGTCTTGATGGGCTTTCCAGTCGACGTCCGTCGGCTGCGCCAGAGCTTTGAATTTCGCCTGCTCCTCAGCCAGCTTCGTCAGCGCCTCGGTCCATTGTTCACGCCGCTGCTGCGTCGTTTCGCCCAGACCGTGGGCATCATTGACCAGGATCACCGCGGCCGCCCCGTGCTGATACGCGTTGGAGACCTTGGTGTCGAACGTGGCATACTGTGTCGTCGTCTTTCCGCCGAACGGACTCTTCTCGTCCGCCTGCTGCGGTTCCTTGCGCAGGATGACGACCACCTTGCCCTTCACATCCAATCCGGCGTAGTCGTCGTACCCCGGGTCTTTCGCGGTGATGCCGTAACCGACGAA
Organism: Pirellulaceae bacterium; assembly: GCA_050186685.1. GTDB lineage: Bacteria > Planctomycetota > Planctomycetia > Pirellulales > Pirellulaceae > CAZFLF01. The sequence goes on along the minus strand of JBFWYF010000144.1, from coordinate 8,903 downwards.
TACGACGGGAGCCGACGCTTCGTGCGTTCCGCCGATTGCCAGCGTGTTGAAGTCTTCGCCTAGCTTCAGCTCGAGCCGCCGCGGCTTTCCGTCTGCGTCCGCCGGTCCCGTCAACAGAAGTCGATTATCCCCGGCCGGCCCGAGTTTGGCCTGCGTGACGACCTCCAGCGTTTGAAACGGACCACCTTCAAACCAGCTCGTTTTCAGCCCCAGCTTCGAAAACTCGGCAGCGATGTAGTCGGCGGCTTGCTCGATCCCTTTGGTCCCCGTTCCACGACCTTCCCGCTCGTCGTCGGCCAGGTACTTGACGGCTTCGAGCAACCGGGCCTCCACCGCCGAAGCATCTTCGGCCGCCCAGGCCGAGCCTCCGTGCCCTTCCGAACCCATTCCGGACAACAGGGCCAACCCCAGTCCCACGACAGCCGCCAAACGGACCGGATTGCGCTTCGTCTCGCGACGATCCGGGCGTACCGCAAGCCTGGCTGCGCGCCTGTTTTCACCGACGTTGCGTCCGCTCATTCTGGATTGAAAACTGCCCATTCTGCTCATCAACGCACCCTGCCGAATTCAGTACGGTTGCTCACGGGGCCCGCAGGCGCACGTAGTCCAAGCCAAACATATACGACTTGATCGCGCCTGGATTCGCACCCACGATCTCAATGGCCAGTTTATGCTCGCCCGCGGCTAAGTCGACCCCCTCAAACTCAAGCAGTCCCGTGGTGGTAACATCGGGCGTATTGTAAAGATCGATCGGTCCACCCAGTTTCTCGTCATCGAGGTACAGTTGCACGACGCCGTAGTCACGGGCTTTGGTCAGTACGAGTTCCGGCACGAACTTTCCCGCCTTGGGCACGGGAATGGCCAGTTCCAGGCGTGCCCCCGGCCGCGCGCCGGTCCACCACAGCTGTTCGGCTCCGCTCCAGGAGTCCTTGGAAAAGCGGCCCATGTCCTGCGCTCCCGTTCGCCCCGCCGATCGGGTCAACACGCGTAGCGACTCTCCCTCGAGCGCGTGGAGCACGCGGCCCGTCTTCGGGTCCACGGGCACACCGCGCTTGCTGAACGGTACCTGCGTCGGGCTGGCCAGATACGCCACGAGGTCCCGAATTTCGTCCGGCCGGAGATTGTCGAGCAGCCGTTCGGGCATCAACGACAAGTCGGACAGTTGCTGCTCCTCGATGTCCGCCTTCGCCACGACGATCGTATCGTTGATCGTACGGACGGTCACCGCCGTATCGGTTTCCTTCTGGACAAGCCCCGAGATCACGCGGCCATCGGAACATACCAGAACCGACATCCGATAGTCTTTGCCAAGTACGGCACTCGGATCGACGACATTCTCTAAGACGTAGTCGAGATTGGCCCGATTCGACCCGGTGATGTCCGGACCTACTTTCGTGCCTTCGCCAAACAAAACGTGGCAGGTGGCACAGTTCTTCGCGAATAGCTGACGCCCATTCCCCGTATCCGCCTTGGCAAGCTGAGCACGCGTCAACTGGCGTCGCAGCCGAGCGATCTGCGTCTGCTTGTCCTGACTCGTTTCGCGGACACCGCCCCACTCCTCCTGGATGCGCTGGGTTATGCCGGCATTGCCGAGGCTTACGAGCTGGCGGATGTGGTAGGCGTGAAGGTCGGTACGCGGGATCTTGCCTTCTTTCAGTGCATCCAGCAACGCGACGGCAAAGGAGGGGCGCGAGACCAGCGTACCGATGGCATCCCGTCGCTCGGAGTCGGCCAGAGATGGATAGATTGCCAGAATCGCAGGTGCCGTCTCCCGGTCCTCATAACCGGCCAGAGCTCGAATGGCGGCACCGCGCAGGCGTGTGTCCGACAAGACCTGCCGGAAGGAGACTGCAGCCTGCGGATCGCGACCGCGCACCAGGATGTCGAGTGCTCGCTGGCGATCTTCGAGCGAACCGCTTGGATCCGTCAATTCGGCCCGGAGGGCCGGAAAGACCCGCTGGTCACCCAGCGCCACGGCAATTTGCGTGGCCTGGGCCCGCACTTCGCGATCCGTGCTGTCCGCCACGCGGCGATAGGCTTTTTCCCACGCCGGAGGCATGGGAATGTTCAAGCGCCCCTCAAACGCGAGCAGGATCTCGTGCATGATCGCCCGTTGGCCTTCCGGTGTCTCTGCCGCGGCCAGTTCCAGGACCACGTCGTTCAGCGTCCGGTTGTCCGCGGCCGCCCTGCGCAGGATGAAACGTGCGACCTGGGGAATCTGAGCGCGGCTGGCCAACTGCAACGCACGGGCGGCGTCCTGCGTGACCAAGGGCTCCAGGCCGTACCATACCATCAGCGGAAGGTTGTGGTCCTGGGCGTCCTCGGCATGCTGGCACAAGGCCGCGACCAGAGACCAGCGCTGTTCCAAGGACAGGCGCTGGACGGCCGAAGCCAGATACAACCGCACCAGCGCCGATTCGTCTTGGCTCGCCATGCGAGTCAACTCGACCAGCGTCTCAGGCGAAACCTGGCGGTCTTCCGCCAGCAACTGGATGGTCCAAGCTCGCACGTATTCGCTGCGGTCGGCGAGCAGCGATTGCAGTTGCTGATCCTGCCAGGCTCCCGCCGCATGCAGCGTCCACAGCGCCCGCAGACGCACCCGGTCGGCCTGCTCGCCGCGCACGAGGTCGGCCAGGCGTTGTTGTCCGCCCGGCGAGATGCCTCGATGCTGCAGCATCCGCCGCGCGGTTCGGACGTGCCACTCGTTGTCGTCGCGCTGGCAGTCGATCAACTGGTCCTCCGTGGCCTGGACCAGTCCCTGCCCGGCGACACGGCCGAACGCGGTGCCCCGTTGTTCCCGATCGCCATCGGCCGGCGCATAGGAGACGCGGTAGATGCGGCCGTTCGTGCGATCCCAGATCAGCGGGTTGACACGGTGGCACGCGTTCTTGTCATACCAGTCGATCAGATAAACGCTGCCATCGATGCCCGACTTCAGATTGATCCCGCGAAACCAATGATCGTTGGCAAGCAGCAAATCCTTGCCATGATGGCCGACATACCCGGAACCCTCCCGTTCCAGCTCGTCGCAGTTGACTCGATTGCCGTGAATGTTGTTGAAGAACAGTCGGTTCCGGTATTTCGCAGGCCAGTTGTCTCCCAGATAGATCATGGCTCCGCAGTGCGCGTGCCCGCCACCGGCGGCCGACGTGTCGGCGGGGATGTCAGCCGGTTCCTGCCCCCACCAGGCATGGTCGCGGATGTTCCCCGCATAGTGGACGTGGTCGGCAATCGTCTTGATATCGTCGAAGACGTACGGATCAAAATGCTGTCCCGCCTGCCGCTGATACCGGGCGCCTTGGATGACGTGATACAGATGGGGAATCACGCAGGCCGTGCAGAAGGCCTGGCCGTGGTCATTGAAGTCGACTCCCCACGGATTGCTCGTCCCCCATGCGAAGACCTCAAACTGGCGTCGCTGTGGATGAAACCGCCAGATGCCGGCGTTGAGCGGAACGCGCTGGTCGTCCGGCGTACCGGGTGCTCCCACCCGCGAATGGGTAAACACGCCATGACAGCCATACAGCCATCCGTCGGGGCCCCAGATGAAACCGTTCAACGTTTCATGCGTGTCGTGAAATCCGAAACCATCCAGCAGGACTTGCGGTGGACCGTCCGGCACATCGTCCTGATTGGCGTCCGGCACGAACAGGAGGTAGGGAGCCGCGCCCACCCAGACGCCACCAAAGCCGACTTCTAAGCCGCTCACCAGATTCAAGCCTTCGGCGAACACCGTCCGCTTGTCCAGCGACCCGTCGCGGTCGGTGTCCTCCAGAATGACAATCTTGTCTCGTCCCTCTCCTTCGGGTGCACGGGTGGGATACGTGTAGGCCTCGGCTACCCAGACGCGTCCCCGTTCGTCCAGCGCGAAGGCCACAGGCTGGTGGACCTGCGGCTCGCCGGCGGCCAGATCCACGCGAAACCCGGCCGGCACCGTCATGCGACGCGCTGCCTCCTCCGGCCGCAGCCCATCGGCCATCGCGACACGCGGCTTGGGCTGCGAATCCAGCCAGGTGTCGCGATCCACCGTCTCCTGCCGGTGCCGCAGCACGTGGCATCCCTTCATACCGCCCGCGACAAGATCCGGCAGCTTGTCGCCATTGACGTCGGCGACGATCAACTGGCGCCCGATGCCTGCCTCGCTGTCGGCTTCGTAGGGAACCCAGTCCACGCCCTCGGGCCCGCGCACCAGGCGGAACCAGTACACCACCGCACCCGCGTCCCACATCGGGCTCTGCGTGTGGTGAGACCAATAGGTTTTGCCCGTCACGATGTCCTTTAAACCGTCGCCATCGATATCCGCCATATTCACGGAGTGCAGTTCGCTGAACAGGACTCCGTACCGGTTCTCGTCGACCTTACTGCCCATGATCACATGGGGGCGGAACACACGCTGCTCGCCATCCTGCAATTGCTCGTACCACGCCAACCCGAACTCGTGGGCCTGCAAGCTGGTAATAACATCGTTGTCCCCATCGCCGTCGACATCGTAGGCATACATTTCGGCGCCCCCGGCACGGGCAAAGGGCGCCGGAAAGAATCGCCATTCCGGATCCCCCTCCAGCGACGCCGGCTGCTGGTACCATCCGTCCTTCATCAGGATGTCCATCCGCTGATCGCCGTCGATGTCGCCGACTCCCAGACCATGGCCAAACGGCTTCGGAGCGGTAGGACGCGACACGTTGTGAAACGTCCACGGGGCGAGCGGCCGCTGCCAGTCGATCGTGGCATAACCCCAATAGCCGTTATGCGTGCAGACCAGCTCGGGACGCTCGTCCCCGACGAGATTCACGAAGTGAGGTGATTCGTTCGACACCTGGTCGAACACCTGGTGCTTGGGCCACGCCTGGTCGAATCCCCGGTCCGTCGGGTTTTCGTAGACGTACGCCGGCGTGCCAGGAAACCCGACGACGAACACATCGTTCCAGCCATCGCCCGTGAAGTCGTAGACCCAGGAAAAGAAGTTATCTGCATATCGCTCGCGTGGCTGAGCCTTGGCCGGATAGATCTCGCGTTTCGCCTGGTAATCCGGGCCGGCAAACCAATAGGGGCCGTGGACGATGTCGATCTTACCGTCGCGATTCAGATCGCCGACGTTCGCTCCTTCAGAATAATAAACGTCCGTCAACTGCTGGCGGTCGAAGCGGTGCAGCGTATAGGTCTCGGCCCCGTCCAACGGGCAATAGCTTGCCAGCCAACACAGCATGCCCAGCCACAACCAACGCGACATGGTAACGCTCCTCGAGAGGGAAGACGATTCAGCCAGGTCACGGCAGTCCCGCTGCCGCTGGGCGGGTCCGAGACCAACAGGATGTGCGGCCGGTTACTCGACGTTGACCCAAGCGCGTTCACTCGCGCTCTGCAGCACGGCGTCGCAGATCTTCTGGGTTTCCAGGGCGTCGCGGAATGTGGGTCCCACAGGCTGGCCTTTTGCCAGACCCGTCAGAAAGTCCGCGACCTGGTGCACAAAGCTGTGCTCGTAGCCGATCTGCAGGCCCGGCACCCACCAGTGATCCATGTACGGATGCTCGCCGCCGTGATCGGTAACGTGAATCGATCGCCAGCCGCGCAGCTTGCTCTCGTCCCGATGATCGAAATACTCGAGTCGGTGGAGGTCGTGCAGATCCCACTTGATCGAGGCTTTTTCTCCGTTGATCTCGAACGTGTAGAGGGCCTTGTGACCGCGGGCGTACCGTGTCGACTCGAACAGCCCTAGCGAGCCATTCTGGAAGTGGCACAGGAAGGCGCAAGCATCGTCAATGCCGACCTTTTCCACTTTGCCCGTCAAATTGTGTTTCCGCTCCTTGATGAACGTCTCAGTCATCGCATTGACGTCCCGGATGCCGCCGTTGAGCCAGACGGCCGTGTCGATGCAATGCGCGAGCAGGTCGCCCGTCACGCCGCTGCCGGCCGCGGCCACATCGAGCCGCCACAGCGCATTGCCGCCCTGCGGCAGGTCGGACGAAATGGTCCAGTCCTGCAGGAAATTTGCGCGGTAATGAAACACCTTACCCAGCCGCCCCTCCTCGATCAGGCGTTCGGCCAGGGTCACCGCCGGGACGCGCCGGTAGTTGTACCAGACGATATTGGCCACACCGGCCTTCTCCACCGCCCGGCACATTTCCTCGCCCTCGGCCGCGTTCATGGCCAGTGGCTTTTCGCACAGGATGATCTTGCCGGCCTGCGCCGCCGCCAACGCGATCTCGCGGTGCAGATTGTTCGGTACGCAGATGTCCACGGCGTCGATATCCTGCCGCGCGAGCAATTTGCGCCAGTCCGTCTCCACCGACTCGTATCCCCATTTGTCGGCGAAGCCGCGCACCGCATCGGCGCTGCGCGCACACGCGGCTTTGAGCACCGGACGGTACTCGAGGTCGAAAAACTGATTCACCCTGCGATAAGCATTGGAATGGGCACGGCCCATGAACCCATAGCCGATCATGCCAATATTCAGCGGTCTTGCCATAAGTGGTCCTCGTCGTGGAGTGTCTCGTGATTTTTTCCGGCAATGCCTAGTTCCACCCGTGGGCGGCACGCACCTTCAACATCGTGGCCAGGATGGTATTCCAGGTCTGTTGATTCTCGAGCATCGCATTCGGGAACATGCAGCCGTCCCAGCAGATGTGCTGGATGCCACGGGCCCGCGCGTCCTGCAACCAATAGCCGGCCGTCCGAACAATGTCCAGCTTGCCGTTGGGATCGTCCGCCGGGCAGTGGCGACCCGTCTTGTCGTGCGACCCGGTTCCGTGCACGGTCCCGTCGTTCTGAGCGACGTGGAAATCGAAGGTCCACGGCCGCAGCGCATCGGTCATCTTGCGATAAGCCGCCTCGAAGTCAGCGTCCGAGTAACCCGGCTTCAGCAGGGCATGCTGCTCGGCGTTGTAGCCCAGCAAATACAGATAGGTGTGGGCCTGGTCCGCTTGAAATCCGACTCGGTCGGGCATCCCCACCTCGTTCAACAGATCGAGCATGTCTTTCCACGAGTGCATGCCGGCCCAACAGATTTCCCCTTCCGCCGCTAGCCGCTCACCGTGGTCCGCAGCCACTTTGGCCGCCTCGCGAAATGTCGCCGCGATCTTCCGAGTGTTCCCCTGTGGATCCTGCGCCCAATGCGTCGGTCCGTCAGCGGAATCAATCCGGATCACGCCGTACTTGCGCACCCCGTGCTCGTTCAGCAGCCGCGCGATGCGACAGGCCTTGCGCACGGCCAGCACAAAGTTCTGCCGATCCCGCTCGCTGCCCATCGCCGACCCGCCCACGGTCCCTGGCCAGACCGGCGCCACCAGCGAACCCACACTCAAGCCCTTCCCCGCGATCTGGTCCGCCATGGCACGGATGGCGTCATCGCTGGCGTCCGGATCGGTGTGCGGGTGGAACAGAAACAGATCGACTCCGTCGAACCGGACGCCGTCGACCTGCGCGTTGACCGTCAATTCCAGCATCCGATCCAGGCTGATTGGGGGATGATCGGTACCCGGCTCCTTGCCGACTAACCCGGGCCACATCGCATTGTGTAATTTGGGAAACACATTCGGCATATTGAAGTTACTCCTCAACCTGACTTGATCGCGGCAGAGACAAGAGAGATGCCAAGGCCGTACAGGCAACGCGGCACATGGACCGCCGAGCCCGCACAGGCCTCCGTACCACGCCGATCCGATGGGAAAATCAGCCCGCACGGCCCAGGCAGCGCGAGGTCCGTCGAGCGGTCACGACCTACTTGCGCGCCTTGTGGTCTCCCACTTGAGGCACCCGCGGAAACGAATCCGGACCAAAATAGCGCAGGCCCACCAGTGGCTCACTGCCCGTGTTTTCCACCTCGACACCCTGCGTTGCCGCCTCGAAGCTGATGAACACCTCGTCTTCCGTTTCCGCGCCAAACCGGATCATGGCGGGTGTCTGCAGGTTCAGGCGTCCCATGCGTCCTTTGCCTTGAACCGTGATCCACCCGCTGGCTCCCGGATCCTTCAACGTACATTTCGCACCTGGCTCGAGCGTCAATTCCTTGGCGCTGAACAACTGGCTGCCGTCCACCAACCCATAGACAATCCAGCGATCCACCCAGCCGGGTCCCTGGTCGGCAACCAGCGGCTCGAGATAGTTGTGATCCATGAAACTCGGATCGACGTTCTTTTCCCAATCCAGCTGCTCGATGATGAAATCGAGATCGCGGTGCTTGTCCTGCGGCACGTCTTTGACAAGCAACGCCCACGGGACATAGCGGCCTTCGACGATGTTCTGGAACATGCCGAAGACATCGCTCCCCCACTGCGGCTCGTAGGTGCATAGCGAACCCGGTGCATGCAGCACTCCGGGGGGGATGAGCCAACCGCTGCCCCGCTTCAGCCGATAGGCCTTCGACAGGTACAAAATGCCATTGTCGCCGCGGTCCCAGTTCTCCAGACACCGCCGGACGTCCGCCTTGGTCGTCCCGGGCTCCAGCCCCATGAAGGTGTAGGGAAAATTGTTATCGCAATTGTTGTACTGGGGAGGAAAGTAGTAGCTCTCTGGCTTCCCTTCCTGACCTGTCAGCTTCGCGTGTGCGAAGCTCTGGTGCATGTGATGGGGGATGGGCCCCATGTTGTCGAAGAACTTGGAATAGACGGGCCACCGCTGATACTTGTTCCACAGCGTCTTGCCGATCAGCCGCTCGCCCCGTTCGGACACGGCGTCGCGCAGCAGAAAGTGGGTCCCCTCGAACGAGCAAAAACTCAGCCCTTCGTGCCAGACACGCCCGTCGTTGGCTGCCTCGGTAGTGCTGGCGAACCATCGTTCATCGATGCCCCCGCGATTGGCTCCGTACGCGTAGTAGTCGTCCGGATGGAGCTTGATGCGCTTCCCCGGATGAAGGAAGCTGCGTGGCACCCACGTGGGGGTCAACCGGAGGAGCCCCCCTCCGGCGT
>JBFWYF010000143.1:0-11125 GCA_050186685.1 Pirellulaceae bacterium | reverse complement strand
CGGCGTCGGGTCGTTCGAGAGCGCTCACTTGGATCATGTCGCGTCCGAGATCACCGTCGACGCGGACCACACGACGGTTCACCAGCATCCACGTGCGATACTGGAAGTCCGCCGCATCTTGCTTGAACATCATGGCGTGGTACTCACGGAGTTGGGGGCTCGCTCCCCAGTGCTCCCCGCGAGCTACGAAGCCGCTGCCCCTCCCTTGCCGGCCGTGCAGTAACGGGGCGACCGCTTCCGTCCGACGCTAAGTCTCCCCTATTTTCCCCACCTGTCGCCCGAGCACGCTTCGCCAGCCCGATCGGACCGACCACCGCCGGACTCAGATGCACTGTGGTCTCGGCGAAGGGAAACCGTATGATTCCGGTTGGCCGGCCAGGTTGGCATGCCCACTGCACTTTGTTCGAGGCGGGAACACGTCGATTGCAGGCAGTGCAGGAGCGAAGGGGGCTATCATGGGTATGCAAGTGAGAAATCTTGTCGAATATTTGGGGAGATGGGGCAGTGCCCGTCGGCCAGCCGCGGTCGTTCACTGGGTGGATCGATGCGGAAGTGTCCTCATTCTGAGTGCGCTGTTGCTCGGATTGACGACACAGCCTCTCGCGGCGGTGCAGCCGCCGCTGCCCGATCTGCCGGCAGCCAGCGGCATCTCTCCGGGCGGTACTATCGCGCCCGACGAGTCCGTCGAGATCATGAATCGAGGTCCCATCCATGAGGCGTTCGCGGAGGTTGACGCGGATGGAAGTCAACCGAGCATTCTTGTGCCGAAGGCCCCTCCGGAACCGATCCAGGAAATCCCTCCTGAGATCCGGCCGTCGGGAGACGATGTGGAATGGATTCCCGGTTACTGGGGATGGGATGAGGAACGGGGTGATTTTCTCTGGATCAGCGGCGTCTGGCGCAAGGTACCTCCGGGACGGCGATGGGTGCCCGGGTCCTGGGTCCCAGCCGACGAAGGGCATCGCTGGGTCGCGGGCTTCTGGGCCGATGCCGCCGAACGCACCGAGCTGCGTTATCTGCCTTATCCGCCCGAAAGCCTGGAGACAGGTCCGAGCAGTCCGGCGCCGGGAGAAGACCAATTCTATGTTCCCGGTTCGTGGCTCTATGCACAAGACGATTATCAGTGGCGGCCCGGTTACTGGACGGCTACCTACGCCAATTGGGTATGGGTTCCGCAGCGGTACGTCTGGACACCGCGGGGATGCGTCTATCGCACGGGCTACTGGGATTTCCTGCCCGAGTCGCGGGGTTGCTTCTTTGCTCCGGTATATTTTCACCAACCCGTCTACCTGCAACCGGCGTATCGCTACGTCCCTCAGGTGGTCATCGACTGCGGACCTTCGTTCTACGTTCACTTGTTTGTTCGGCCGAGGTATTGCCACTATTACTTTGGTGACTTCTACGCCGACCGGTACCGTCAGTACGACATTTTCCCGTGGGTGAGCATTTGGACGACCCATCGGCGTTACGATCCGCTGTACGCTTACTATCGGTACCGGGGACCTGCGTACCAGCAGTTCCTGAACCGTGTGCACGACTGGAACCATTACTATCGGGGACACCCGGAACATCGGCCCCAGCACCACTGGCATGACGGCCCCCGCGAGTTCCACGGCGACCGGAACCGGGACGTGCTGCGCATGGCATCGTACAGCCAGTCATTTCAACAATTTGCACGACAAGCGGATCATCGCAACCGGTTCGTCGACTTGAACGAACGGGCGCGGGACGAGTTCCGCCGGCACGCGGAACCGTTCCGGCACCTGCAGCATGAGCGGGCGGATTTCGAAGCCCGCGGCGGACGCCCCGGAGGGCCCGCCGGACGATCGTCGCGGGACAATCCCGTGTTTCGACTGCCGGATGCAACCGTTGCGGAGCGGCGAGGGATTGATAGTTCCCGGAGAAACGAGGGGCCAAGGCCGGGAGGCGAGCGGCGAGAGCCCACAACGGGGTGGCGCGGTCCCGGCAGCTCGTTCGATCCGGACCCTCGACCAGGGCAGGACGCCCGACGACGGCCGGATGATCGGCCAGGGCAGGGCACCCGACCAGGGCAGGATGATCGGCCAGGGCGGGATGATCGAAGGCCTGAAGATCGACGGCCTGACGAAAGACGTCCCAATGAACGGAGGCCCGAGGGAACACCGCCGACGGACCGAAGCGAACCTGTTCGGCCGGAACGGTTGCCTCGTTCATGGCTGGAAGGAAACCGGGACGAGTCGCAGGGCCCCGGCAACCCCGGCCGTGGAGGCACTCCGAACGGCAATCGCGGGAGAACGGATAGCGGCTCGGCCTTCGATGCGTGGCAAGAGCGATTGCGTCAACTGCGTGAAGGGGTCGGAAACTCGGCCGGATCTGCGGGACCTCGGATCAACGAATCGCCACGTCGATCGGACGCGGCGCCATCGCCAGGCACTTCGCCGGGTGGACGGGGTAGCCCACCCACCGGGCGCGGAGTGGATCCGAACGCCGGAGCGCCCACGCGACCGCCCTTCGGCCCACGGAATTCCGATCCGCCCGTTCGCGGAGCGGAAGAGCGAAACCGTACACGCGTGGAAAGGCCCAACCTGCCCGCGGAGGCGGGAATTCCCAACGGCCGTGCCGAGCCGCGGCCGGGCGGTGGGTTAAATGACGCCTGGCGCCAGTTCCAAGGGCGGGGCGGCAGCGAACGATCGGTTCCCGAAATCCGACGCCCGGGGTCCGGGCCGGATGTGGGTGTGCGCCAGCGCGAATCGGCACCCAGCTTTCCGAACCTGCGCGGATCCGGGCCGCCAAATCCCCGCAATCCGCGTCCTCAGGCCTCGCCAGGGGAAGCATCAAAATCGATGCGGGGAGGTCGCTCCCCCGCAACTGCGGCTGGCCCTCCCTCGAATCGCGGCCGGTCTCGCGGGTCGGAGTCGCGTGAGGGATCCAGAGGTAAACCGGACAAATAGGGCCGCAGGGATGTCGGAAGTGCAGCCACTTCTGCTTCAGGGACAGGGGAAGTGCGCCACTTCCGCTACGGCGGTGTCCGCAAGTAAAATTCCTGGCACGGTCGGGATGCGCGGGGCGGTTGCCAGCGCAGAGTGACTCGCTCTCGGCCTTGTCGTTTTAACCCGGAGAGGGAGTGATATGCCTGGTGACTGGTTTCGCCGTGTCGCGCTGATGGCTGCGGCCGGATACGTAGGATGCTGTGTCGTGGAGGCTCCCGCCGCCGATTGGCCGACGTTTCGCGGGGCCAATCGCAGCGCGGTTGCACCGGATGTGAATCTGCTGGATTCGTGGCCCGAGAAAGGCCCGCGGCTTGTCTGGAAGTCCGCGGGGGCAGGACGAGGGTACTCCAGCCTCGCCATTTCCGGCGGCCGCATTTATACGTTGGGCGACGGCCCGTCTACGGCCCAGGATGAAGACGAATACCTGTCTTGTTTCGATGCGAAATCGGGCCAGCCGGTATGGAGCACCCGCACCGGCCCACCCTGGGTATCGGGCAATAACGACTGGCAGAGTTCGCGGAGTACTCCCACAGTGGATGGCGACCGCGTGTGGGTCATCACCCCGCATGGGGAACTGATATGCTGCAATGCGACCACCGGTGTGGAACAGTGGCGCAAACATCTGAAGAAAGATTTTGGAGGTAATAAGGCCGACGGTTGGGGATACAGTGAATCGCCCCTGGTCGATGGCGATCGTGTCGTGGTCACACCCGGCGGAGAGCGCAACACGGTTGTGGCGCTGAATAAGCACACGGGCGAGACCGAATGGTCGGCGGTGCGGGAGGGAGATCGTGGAGCGGGACATGCGTCCATCGTCCCTACGGAAATAGGTGGCACGCGGGTCTATGTCCAGACCACGGGAAGCGGAGGCTTGGGCATTCGCGCGACGGATGGAAAACTACTTTGGTCGTATCCGTTCTCGCCGACGACCGCGGTAATCCCCACGCCGATCGTGCGGGGTGACTTGGTGTTCCTGGTCGCGGGCTACGGTCGCGGTGGCGCCTTGCTGCGCCAGGTCGTTGCGTCGAAGGGAGAGGTCCGCATCGAGGAAGTCTATCCCCTGAATCCAAGGCACGCCAATAAGCATGGAGGCGTGGTGCTGGTGGGGGATTATCTTTACGGTGATACCGAAGATCGCGGCACACCCTATTGTGCGGATTTGCTGACGGGAGAGGTGAAGTGGACGCAGCGCGGATCGGGTCGCGGATCGGCCTCGATCGTGGCAGCGGACGGTAAGCTCTTTATCCGTTATGCGAATGGCACCATGACCATGGCGAATGCCAGCCCGGATGGCCTGTCCGAGACGGGTTCCTTCACGATCCCCGAGTCGGGAGCACGGCCGGGTTGGGCACATCCTGTGATTGTGGACGGTAAGTTGTACCTGCGCGAGCAGGACGTTCTGCTGTGCTATGACCTGCGGCAGACCGACGCGGCGGAATAGCGTCGATCGAGAAGCTTCGGCCTCCGGCGCGAAAACCAAACGAGACATCCGCGCCCCGCGCGGATGTCTCGATGCCCCCCCTCAAGCCTCAAGCCTCAAGCCTTAAGCCTTAAGCCTTAAGCCCCAAGCCTCAAGCCCCAAGCCTAATCCCCCGTATACGCGGCTCGGAACGTCGCCTGGTACTTGCCGAACACGGTCAGCACGACGGTCCCTTCGCGTGTGGCCTCCTGGGCATCTTTCACTTCCAGGACGAGGGGACCGGACACGGTCGTCGTGCCTGTGGAAAACTTGGCCTCCAGCACTGGTTCGGTGCCGGCGCCATAGCCATGCAGCCGGTAATCGTCTGCGGCCGGTTGCCGTACGGCGAGCAACAAGGCGTGTCCCGCGTGTTCCTTGCCCTGCTCGTCGCGGATCGTCACGCTGCGCAGACGGCTGGCGTCCAGCTTTTGTCCTTGGGCCACGGGCACGACGTTATAGAGGAAGAGCACTCCCAGCGCCGCTCCGGGCGGCTGCTGAAATTTGGCTGCCAGCTCGGCACTTTCCTGAAGATCCTTCTGCGGCACAATCAGCGCCCCCATCTTCCGCGGCACATGGACACCATTGGCCTGACTCGCGGCGGGGTCTACCTTCACTTGGGGCTGGTCGATTTTGGCGATCTCCGCTACCAGCCGCGTGGCGATGGCCTGGGCAAAATCGCTGGGAATGGACTCCGGCCCCGCCCCCCACAACGCGGTGGGCAAGCAGCAGAGGGCGAGCAGGAGAAGTCGCGACATTAGACGACGCATCGGAAAGTTCCTGGAAGGTGGCCGTCGGCCGAGAACATCGCTGCTCCCTCTGGCGCGACAGCAAGTAAACGCGCAGAATAGCTATTCGACTGCTCCCTCGGCAATGGATGGCGGATCACGGTGGCGCCGCCGCAAGGGGGACGGTGCGAGCGGCGACGCGTTCGAGCAGGAGTGCCGATCAAGGGCTTGCCGCGAATCCCGCGCGCCGCAGATCGTCCAGCACCGCCGGCATGTCGCGGTAGCGGGACGAACGACTTTTGTGCAACATCTTGTGCACGATCCGCTCGAGTTCGTAAGGGACGTCCGAGCGCAGGGCGGTCAAAGACGGGATGGGGCGCAGCCGATGGGCCTCGACTTTGGCAGCCGCTTCCGAAAGCGGATACAGCAGGCGACGGGCCAGCAACGTGAACAACGTGCAACCAAGACTGTAAATGTCCACTCCGCGGTCAATGCGGCGGCTATCCACCGCCTGCTCGGGCGCCATGTAATCGAGACTGCCGCTCGGCCAGGGCTCTTCGAGTAATTCCCGCCGTTTACCGTCTACGAGCGTTGAGCCCGGCAGATAGAGGGCACTGCCCGTCCCGATAAGACGGACAGATCCGTCCCGGCAACGCAGGATATTGCTTGGTTTCACGTTGCGATGAATCACGCCGCGCTCGTGCAGATAATGCAGGGCTCCTGCAATCGGGACGATGTACCCCACTGCCTCGGGCACCGACAAAGCGGGGCCGTGCTTCAACCTTTCCACGAGATGTTCGCCGTCGACGAACTCGGTGACCAGGTAACAGGCCTCCTCCTGTCCGGCGTCGTGTGCCCGCAAGAGCGCGGGATGGTCTGCCCGAGAGAGCATTTGGGCCTTGAGCTGGAATCGGAGCAGCAATTGGGGATTGCGGCTGGCGGGCTCCGACAGGATGCTCAATGCGACCGTGCGGCCAAGCGTCTGGTGAACGGCCTTGAATACGTGGCCATGACGGGTTTCGGCGACGTGATCCAGCAGTCCGTAGTCGCGGAACGCGGTGCCGTCGAGGCTGATCGACAGATTCGCGGGCGAGGTCGTGGCGGTCACAAGCGGAGGCCGGTGTGATTCCAATTCCCGCCATAGCCCGGCATCGTACGCCTGTTTCTTGTCGGGGTCTCGCAAACAGATCCGCGCTCGCGATAACTCGTTCAGCAGTTGCTGTGAAAAGCGCGCATGCTTGCCGGACTGCTGCCGGCGAACGAGGTCCATTTGCCGATCCGCCGCGTATTCGATGATTTCGGCATCCTCTTCAAATCGAGCCAGGCCCAGCAATCGGTAGTAGTCGGGCGGTTGTTCTTCGGGAGGGATCGCCAGCCAGCGATAGTAGGGGTCAAACTGGGCGGCCACTGTCAAACGGGGACGAGGCCTGGGCAGCGGGCGTGCGGCGAGGGAGGTTTCGGCCAGCTTTCCCTCGAGTTGGCGAATTTCTTCGCGCAGGCGCTCGGCTTCCGCTCGCCAGTGTGCGACTTCGGCACCCGGTCGTTCCTCGTCGAACTCGCCGGGGGGCGCGGCCTGTTGCAGCGTGTCAAACCGCTGGCGCAGTTCGGCGAGTTCCGATTGAGGATCGCAGCGGCAGACGCCGTCCGGTATGGACGCCTCCTGGGGCAGAGCCTCTTCCGCCCGGTGGTCGAGACCATCGACGGCCAGGCGTTCCGCGCACGGTTCGGACACTTCGCCGAGGCCTGCGGCTACCTCGTCGGTATGGGCAAAGGTACTCTGGCAGGCCGACGGTTCCAGTCCATCGAACAGCCGCAAACTGCCTGTCGTGGAATCCTGGGGACCCGCGTGATCGATGGTATCGCGCGGCGACGGAGGTGTCGCAACCGCTCCGGCCGCATTGCCGTCGCGATCGATCAACTCCAAGGCCACTTCGAGGCTGGTTTCGACCGGAGGTGGGCCGGTGGACGATTCGAGGCGACCGAGCAGCCGCCGCATCTCTTCGGCCAGCCCATCCGCATCGCGCAGTGGTTCGTCGCGCGCGATCGCATACAAACGGAAGGTCGTGGAGCCGATACGGAACTCGTCGCCAGGTCCGAGTTGGCATTCATCCGCGGCGCCATGGCGGAAGTGGATCGCATTGCGCGCGGATTTCAGACGGACGATACGAACCTGATCATCCTCGAAATGCAGCTCGGCGTGTTCGGTCGAGATGCGTGGATCCCAGGGAGTCGCCCACCCTCCTTTGGGGTTGCGGCCCAATCGCACCGACTGTTGACGGTCTGCGCGCCAACGCCACACCCGGTCCGTTTCGTTGCTAATCGCAATCAGTTCCCACACGGAGCGCACCCGGGAACGTACGAGCCGCACTCGTACGCGATCTTGCATGGCTGGAGGAAGAACGTAGCGGCTTCCGCTTGCAGCTGGCGCCGGCAACAAGGCCGGCTAAGCCCACGAGGGGGTAAAACAGCGATGCCAGGACAACGACTAAACGCTACACCAGAGGGGGCCCTAACGCAAGCGACGGCCGCAGCGCGATGCCAGCCCAGTCGTGTAGCCGCTCCACCGGCGTCCGCCAGGTCTTTCCCCGTCGGCACCGCCGACTACATTGAGGACATCTGGAGGAGCCACCATGTGTCATCCATCTCGAGCTTACCGCAAGTCGTGGGTCGTCGGGCTGTGCAGCCTGACTTGGTTCGTTGCGGTCCAGGCCAGTGCCCAGCCCGCTTTTATTGGCCGTGCGACGAAAGAGATTGAGGGAAGTAGGCCTGGTCCGGCGCGCAACGATGTTATCCCGGGCCGTCTGCTGATCGACCCTCCCACCCTGGAGAACATCGGTATCCGCTGGCTGGTCGAGGGAGACTTCAATCGCAATGCAACCGTCCAGGTTGCATACCGACGGCAAGGCAGTGAATCGTGGCTCCCCGCTCTGCCGCTGCTGCGGGTGTTTCACGAGATCGTAAATCAGGACTTCGTACCTTATCGCGTCGGGAATCTGTTCGCGGGGAGCGTGTTGTTCCTGCAGCCCGGTACCGCATACGAAGTGCGGCTGACGATGGCCGATCCGGACGGCGGAGCGCCGGCGGAACCGCGCCTTGTCCAGGTCACGACCCGCAGCGAACCGTCCGTTCCTGTCGGTGGACGGATCATCCCGGCCAGTCCCGGCACCGGGCTGATGGCCGCCTATGCCCAGGCTCAACCCGGTGACGTGATCCAGCTGGCGCCCGGCATCTATCGCGGGCCCTTCGAACTGCAGCGTTCCGGCCAGGAGGGACGGCCCATCGTCCTGCGCGGCTCGCCCGACGGCCAGTCGATCCTCGAAGCGGACGGCGTCGAAGGGAAGAACACGCTGGTCAGCGTAGGCGGCACCCATTACCTGCACTTCGAGAATCTGACGTTCCGCCGAGCACGGACCGCCATCTATGCGGGCAAACCCGGTTCGATTGGTCTCGTCGTACGAAAGTGCCGAATCCAGGAGGTCGTGTATGGCATCAACACGCTGAGCGAAACGTCACGCAACTGGTACATCGCCGACAACGAGATTCTGGGCATCAATCCGACGTGGTATCCGCGCCCGAACGTCACGTACATGTCCCCCGGACACACCGGTGTTAACGTGTACGGGCAGGGGCACGTGGTCTGCTACAACCGGATTACGCGCTTCAGCGATGCCGTGGCCGTTGCCAACTTTGGTTCACCGGTCGCCGACGTCGAGCAACACTGCGTCGCCATCGACTTCTACCACAACGACCTGTCGTGGGCCCAGGACGATACGATCGAAACCGATTACGGCTGCCACAACATCCGTGTGTACCGCAATCGCTGCTACAACACCCATACGGCCATGTCCACACAGCCGTTGTACGGAGGCCCGGTCTATCTGATCCGCAACGAGGCCTATGCGATCACGGCGCTGAATTTCAAGTTGAACAACTACCCGGCGGGCATCCTGGGCTACCATAACACGGTCTGCGCCTCGCGCCAGGGATTCACTCCACCCGCGATCTGGCAGAATGGGCATTTCCGCAACAACCTGTTTCTAGGCGGGGCCGGTTACGCCATGGAAACCGGCTCGCCCACCCCCTACAGTACGCTGGACTACAACGGCTATCGACGGAACAGCCCCGAGCGATTCCTGAAGTGGACCGACGCACAACGGAATGCTGGACGCTACGATTCGCTCGCCGCGCTGTTTCAAGCGACGGGCCTCGAGGAACATGGCGTTCAGGTCGACTACGACATCTTTGCTCGAGGCGGGCCGCCCGCGGAGGGGAAGACCTACGAGCCAAGTGACTACGACCTGCAACTTGCCCGCGGCGGTGTGGCAGTCGACCGTGGCGTCGTGCTGACGCAAGTTTCGGACGGCTTCGCGGGTACCGCCCCCGACCTCGGCTGCTACGAATTGGGCCAACCATTGCCGCATTACGGTCCGCGCTGAGCCATGTAGCATAACCCGCAAGATTTCCGAATCGACGTGAGCGTGGCGACTTCCCTACGGGGACAACTTTCACGCGGCATAATACCGCGCGACCTTGCGCACTCCTGCGGCCAACTGGTCGACGTACGACTCGTCCATCTGCTCGTAGATGGCAATACGCACCCCGGTCTGCAGAATAGCTTCCGCTTCGGGCGTGGTGTGTTGCGAATAGTCCATGGTGGTCAGCCCTAGGTCACGGACGGGCCAATGGCCTGCAAAGAACCCATGTTGCTGAAACACCGGGTTGCGATGCAACGGGACCGGGATATAGCCGGCGCTGCAGGGCACTCCCTCGGCGGCCAGCGCCTTGACAAACTCACCGCGTTCACAGCGCCAGGCCGCTGGCTGGAGGCGGAAATAATAAAACCAATACGTGCAGACGTCCTCGGGATGTACTTCGTGCGGGACGAGTCCGGCGATGCCGCGCAGAGCCGCTGTCAGGCGATTGCCGAGTTGGGCACGGCGGCCGGCAATGGAAGGGACGCGATCCAATTGAGCCGCCGCTACGGCGGCCTGCGGTTCGCTCATGCGATAGTTCGTCGCAAAGTGTGCAAACAGGCCGCCGCCCTGGGTGCGATCCATGCCTTTGTCGCCGAAGGGCTGCAAACGCGGCCCGAACCGCGGGTCGCCCGAAGCGACCAGCCCACCATCGCCACACGTCACGTGTTTCGAGTCCTGCAGTGAGAAACAGGCGATGTGACCGAACGTCCCTACCGGCTGGCCGCGGTAGCGCGCGCCCCAGGCCTGCGCACAGTCTTCGATCAGCACCAGCCCATTGCGATCGGCGAGCTCCCGCAGCGTGCGGAGTTCGCAGGGGTTGCCACACAGATGCACGGCGATGATTGCCTTGGTGCGCGGCGTGATCCGGCGTTCCACATCGGCTGGATCCAGGTTATACGTGGACGGCGCCAGGTCGGCGAACACGGGCACGCCCTGCTGATAGATTACTCCAATCACAGTGCCCACGTCGGTGATCGGCGTCGTAATCACTTCGTCGCCGGGCGCTATTCCGGCGGCAGCGACCGCGATGTGCAGCGCAGCAGTGCCCGAAGAACACGTTTGCACATATTGAAGCGGGCATAGATTCCGGAAGCGTTCGACAAGGGCCGCCGTCTGGGGCCCCTTCCAGTAGAACAGCGAGCGCTGCTGGAGCATCGCTTCCAGCCGCGCCCCTTCCGGCGCTCCCCAACGAACGCGAGGCGGCAGCGCGGTCGAAACCGCCTTCGCTCCACCCTGCAGTGCTAACCGCTCTGAGCCGGGCGGCTCGTCCGCCGGCAGCTGTGCGGCGAGATAGGCGGCGGTAGTCGCCGCAACGAACTCGCGGCGCGGCATGCTGCCTGGCGAGGAGGGATGCGAATCCGACGGGAGCCTTGGGGAGGACATATACGGAGTTTCCTCAGGGTGCTCGAACGTAAGATCAACCAGCTCGACCGCGTGACCGGCACGACCGATTATGCCAGGACCTTCTGGACCACCTTCCCTCCCAGGTCGGTCAGG
>JBFWYF010000142.1:0-11144 GCA_050186685.1 Pirellulaceae bacterium | reverse complement strand
GCCCAGCGCCGCGTCGAGAGGCGGGGAATCGGACTTGCGGTGCGAGGGACAGACGCCTGCGGCGCGTCCCAGTGCCAGGAGGGCTTCGACCAGCCGTGCGGGCTCCTTCTCGGCCAGCGCCGGCTCCGCCCAGTCCGACCACGGCTGATGTTCGATCGCCGTACGGGCCGCCCAGCGAATGAAGCGGTCTTCGTGACCCAAATGCGTCCATGCTTCGGTGAGGGCCTGACGGTCCGAACGTCCATGGAAAGCTTCGAGCCGCCGCCGCAGCTGGTGTAGGGGCGGTATGGTCTTGTCCAAAGCGACCGTCTCGGTCATTTCACTGCCCGCGTAGGTGATGCGGTACAGTCCCGATTGCACGCGCCGTCCGCCAATGGCGACGTACATGGCCCCGTCCGTCGGATGGATCACCGCATCGGTCACCGGGAACGGCGCTCCCGTGACAAATTCCTCTTTCTCGGCGGCATAAGTGGCCCCGGCGGGCTGCAAATGCACGGCGTAGATCTTGCCCCAGCTCCAGTCCAGGACGAACAACGCACGCTGATACTTGGCTGGGAAACGAGCACCATACCCAAAGGTCGTACCCGTGGGAGAACCAGGGCCGATGTTCAGCACGGGCGGCAAGTTATCCGCATAGAACTCCGGGCGTTTGCCCGCCCCGTTGCGCCAGCCGTACTCTGCGCCGCTGACCACCTGGCAGATGCGCGTGGGCCGGTACCACGACGTATTGAAATCGTATTCCATGTCGGCGTCGTACGTGAACAGGTCGCCAAGATGGTTGAGCGACGCATCGAAGATGTTGCGGAAGCCGCAGGCAACTGCGGAAAAATCCTTCCCGTCCGGCGAAACGCGGTAGATGATGCCGCCGGGACCCAACACATCGCGCATGAACCCCCGCCCGTCGGGCATGCGGGGCAAGATGTGGTCCTCGCCCCAGATGGCTGGCACCGGCGAGGCCGAATGGAACTCCGTCAACCGCGTGCCATTGCCGCAGACGAGATACAGCGCCTCGCCATCGGGAGTCGGGATGACGGCGTGGACTCCATGGTCCCCCCGCGCTTCCATCGCTCGCAGCAACTCGACCTTGTCGAGCTCCTGATCGCCGTCACTGTCCACGGCGCGGTACAATCCGGAGGGAATCTTGTTCTCGTAGTCGTTCACCCCGAGGTACAGCGCGCCGAAGGCAAAAGCCATCCCATTGACGGCGCGAATGTCGAGCGGCAGCTTTTCGACTTGCGCCGCGGTGAGCGTTTGTCCTGGTGCCGGCGGAGTAAACCGGTAAAGCCCACCGTACTGGTCGCTGGCGATGATGCGACCGCGCGGGTCGACACACAGGTTCACCCATGAGCCCTGATCGCTACCGGGCACCGAATAAACCAGTTCGACCTGAAAGCCGGCGGGAACCTTGATCCGGTCGATCGGCGTCGCCTTATTCTCCCGCACCGCTGGACCGACGGTAGCAGGCCGCCCTTTCGCTGCCCCCTTCGTACCGGCTTTCTTCGCGGCGTTTCGCGCGGCCTTAGCCGGAGCCTGGGCCCGTACCGCGAAGGGGCCGGCTCCCGGTTCAATCGACGAGAGCAACCCGAGTGACAACCACGAGAGCGCGACCAGCAGCCCAAAAGTACGATGCATGGCAAGGTTCCAGACAGCAGCGAAACAACTCGAATCGCTGCCATCTTGAACGCGAACGGCGCGGTCCGCAAGGGCTGCGATCTACTCGCCGCGAGAACGCAGTTCCGCAACTCGCTGAGCTGCCTCGCGGGCAGCGGCCTCCCGGCTCGCCACAATCCGCCTCAACCGCTCCGCGGCCGCTTCCGCCGACTTCAGCGCCGATTGCGCGGCTTCGAGCGCTTCACGCGCCGCTGTGAGTTCGCCGCGCGCCGCATCTGACTGACGCTCGGCACGCGAGAGCTCTTCCCTGGCCACCGAGTTGCGAGCGCTCGTCATGGTACGCGGTGCGGAAACGCTTGCCTGGCGAGCCAGAGCGGCTGGGGAGACGCTTGTGACCGGCAGTTCGGGGTCGTCTAGCCGGTTGCCCGCTGCCAGGTCGAACGCCGCCAGGTTTCCCGAAACATCGGCGACCAACATTTCCATTCCCCCCCAGGAGATCGCTGCCCGAGTGACTTCGTCGCCCAACGAGACGTGACGCGGCGTCGCGTCCAGCCGATCCCAGATCGCTACCTTGCCGGCTCGCCCCCCGCAGACGATCCTCCCCGTCGCATGGACATCCAAGGTCACCACGCCCCCCACCCCTGCGTCGAACTGGGCCGCTTCCCGACCGTCGTGCATGTCCCACGCGCGGAGTGTGCCATCTTGACCTGCTGAGTACATCCGGTCGGAAGTGTCGGACCAGGCGACCCCATGTACGGCACCAGTATGACCTCGCAGCGAATGGAACTCGTTCCACGACAAGGTGTCCCATACCTGCAATCCGCCAAATCGATCGCCACTGGCCAACAGCAAGCCATCAGGGCTGAACGCCAGGCCCAGGATCCAATCCGTATGTTTCCGGAGTGTCGCCACGAGCTGACCATCGGATACGCGGTGCACCGCGATGGTGCGGTCCGGACCGCCCAAGGCCACCAGTTTCCCATCGGGCGAAATGTCGCAAGCCAGCACGGCGTCCGAAGCATCTCCCACAGCGAAGGCCCGCCTGCCACTGGCCACTTCGAAACCCACGACCGTGCCCGAAGTGGCGCCGACGCCCCCGCCTGCCAGCAACCAACGTCCGTCGCGCGAGAAGCGGAGTGAGAAGATATCCCCCTCGGGAAACGCCAACGCGGTAAGTGGCTTACGGTCGGGCCAGCGATAGATCAACACTTGTCGCTTGCCGGCGATGGCCCACCACGGAGACACGGGACTGAAGGCCAGCGCGGTAATTGCTGAGCGCCGTGGCCAGGGTTCAACCCGCACACCCTCGGCAGGACGCGGGACCGCACCGCTTCCGACGATTTCACTTTGCGGTCGATTCGCGTCGGCGCGAGCAGCGACTGGAGACGGCTTCGCTGCTGGCGCGGGAGCTCGCACGACCGTCCCCGTCTTCTCTTTCAGCCCTCCCTCGATCCAGCGTCGAATCAATTCCAGTTCGCGCGCCGGGATCCGTGGACGATTAGGCGGCATCTTGGGTTCCTCCAAGTGCGCGGGGAGCAGATACAGCGTACTCTCGTCCGGCTTGCCAGGGATCGCAGTCGGACCGGAGGTCGACCCTACCTTGATGCTCGCGACAGTCGAGACATCAAACTCGCCGCGCGGGCGGGCCGGATTGTGACACGCTCCACAATGCTTGCGGAGTACGGGCCGCACCTGATCGAACGTCACCAGCGCCTCGTCGTCTGCGCCGCAGGCCAATGGACCCGCCCACACACCGAGCCACGCAACGGCGACCAGTCGTGTCGTCAAGAATCGAATCACACCACGCCTCGCCCTAGTGGTTAAACAGAAACTCGTTCGAATTGAGCAGCGCCCAGAACAGGTCGGCGACGTCTCGCGTGACGTCGTCGCTCTCCTGGAGCTTCGCGCGAATCGCGGCGGACTCCGCGTCGGTCGGCAACCGCGTCAGACATCGTTCATAGATTTGCGCCACGGCATGCATGGGGTCGCGATCCTCAGCGAGAAACTGCTCGACCAGGCCCCCCTCGGCGATCTTGCCGGAGGTGCTCTCCCCGTTTATCAGGTGCAACGCCTGGGAAAGCGTGGGCGACGTCTTGATCTCGCAGGAACAGGGAGTCTGCCGGGACGACCGTCCGAACGTCGTCAGGAAGTAATTGGGCGTACGTCCGTCGGCAATCTGCACGGCCCGACCACCAGCCGGCAGCCCGGGAAAGCGCTCTTCCGTGCCGGTCACGGAATTCAAACAATCGAGCAGCACTTCGGCGCGCAGCCGCCGGACGCGGGCCCGCGAAAAATGCCGTTCGTCCCAGGCGTTCGACGCGTTGCGCCGCGTGGAAAGCTGGTAGGTTCGCGACTGGCAGATGTCCCGTGCCAGCAGCCGGATGTCAAACTGATAGTCGGCCAGGCGGTGTCCAAGCGCATCGAGCAGTTCCGGGTTCGACGGTGGATTGCTGACCCGCACATCGTCGACCGGCTCGACAATTCCGATCCCGAAGAAATGGGACCAGACGATGTTGGCCAGATTGCGAGCGAACACCTCGTTGCCCGCGGAGGTGAGCCACTCCGCTAGCGACTGCCGCCGGTCGTCCCCGGGGGCAACTTCGGGGACATCGCCCCCCAGATACTTGGGCGCCATGATCCTGCCACCCACGGGATGCGGAATCCCACCCGTACCCGTTGGGAAGACCATGATCTCGCGAGGATCGCGCGACTGCTTGTAGCCCACTTGGCTGAAGAACGAGGCAAAGCCGTAATAGTCGTCCATCGTCCAGCGGTCGAACGGATGGTTATGACACTGGGCGCACTGGATCCTCATGCCGAGAAACGCCTGGGCAACATTTTCAGCGAGGAGCTGGGGCGTCGTCTCGGTCTGGTAGTAATTTGTAGCGGGGTTCTCGAAGGTCCCCCCCGTCGCCCCGATGATGGCGCGTGCGATCTGGTCGATCGTCCTGCCCGACCGGACTTGGCTGCGGAGCCAGTCGTCGTACAGCTTGAGTCCCTTCGGACTCAATCCATTCACGGTGCGGATCTGCAGCAACTCGGCAAATCTCATGACCCACATGTCCAGGAACTCGTCGCGCTCGAGCAACTGCTCGACTAGTCGGGCTCGCTTGGCTGGGTCTTGGTTGTTTAAAAAGCCGCGTCTCTGCTGGGGTGTAGGCAGCATTCCGATGAGATCTAGATAGACGCGGCGAAGGAAGGCTTCGTCAGTACACACTTCGGACGGTACGAGGTGCAACTCGCGCCAGTCCGCTTGCACGTATTCGTCGATGTAGTTGTTATTGGGCAGCTCGGCAAGGTCGTACGGCGTGCCTGGTCGCACGACAATCGAAGCGCCGGCAGTAAACTGGTCAAACCGGGCCATAATGAACGCGCTGCCGGGACCGTTGCTTGTGACAACTCCGGCTTCGTCGACGGAGGCGCTTGCTTCGTTATTGCTGAAGAACACCGCGAGGTCGGTAACGTCGCGCTGACTTCCGTCGCTGTAAAGCGCCATGACCAGCAGCCGCTGGCTCGGGCCCTTCTCGGCGAACACAGCGCGCGGTGGAAACACCTGAATTTCGGCGGGTTGGGGGATATCGCGAGGGTCTGCGGGAGCGCCCGCCTCGAGCCACGAGACGATGGTCCGATAGGGACGGCTGTCCAGCTCCAGACACTGACCGCCCGTGTGGGCCACTTCGCCGAGTGCCTTCTGCAGCAGAAGCGACTGTGGCGGGTCGACCAGATTGAGCCGGCGACCCGGTATCTCGCGCGTGAGCCGATAGTGGTCGCCGTCCGGATCGTAGCCGAACAGGCTAAGGCGGAAGCCGTCTTTGCCCGAGGCCGCGCCATGGCATTTTCCGGTATTGCATCCGGCTCGGGTCAACACAGGCAGCACATCGTTGCGGAAGCGCAACGTTCTCGAAACCTCGGCATGTTCCACGTGTACCGGCACATTTCTCGCGAGGCCTTCCAACTCGACGACCAGTTCGGTCGAGCCATTCGCCGTTGGCCAAAGCGTCGATCCATCCCACCGAGCCAGCCCGGCCGTCTGCACCTGAAAGCGCGCGACCGCGGCAACGTCCCGTGTACTGCCATCGGGTTGAATCCGTTGCACGATGATGCTCTGAAAGTCGTCGGCCGAACGCAGCTCGATCCGCTCCGGATAGACCTCCAGCCGGGGACCTGAATCCGCCGCGAGTAATGGCAAGACCCCGCAGGCCGCTAAGATGAACAAACTGCTCAGCGCCGAGGCGAGTTTCCGTCTGGAATGCATCCTGAATCCACCCTTGTAATAGGCGCGACCCTCGTGACGAGTCCCGCGTGGGTCTGTGAACTTCGGCCGAGCTGGCTCAGGGGGCACCTGCGCCATGCGGCGTTTTGGTTTCTTTGTCCTTCGTCGAGCCGGCCGCGCGACGCCGCAATACCTCGAGCGGGCTGAGCGCTCGGCCCTGCGCGTCCGTCACCAGCGTTCCGGCCTGCGCGATCTCGAGGCTGCCGCCACGTCCCACGACATAGGAAACGGGCTGGCCGTTCAACTCGCCGGTCAGCCGACAGGCCAGTCCCCCGAAGGAACCCAGGGGAGCCGTCGCTTCGACAGCTAGAATGAACGTGACCTCGTCGCTTCCCTGGACGAGCACCGGCTGAGCGGTGACCCGGTTAGGCAGACCTTCCAGTGTGGCGGTCAGCCGCTCGGGCGCCGCACCGTTTCGGTCGAGCTGACAGACGAGCGTCGCATTGCGACCCTGTTCCGTGGCAACGTCGCCCAAGGTTCCTGAAACGGGGGATGAGGCAATCGTCAATTCGACGAGCTGTGACGCGACCGGTGGATGTGAAGTATTCCTCGCACGTCGCCGGTTCCTCGATCCGCGAAACCCAGGCGTACCCGCGACTCGTCCCTCTTCGTCGGCGACGGCGGCGCGGCCTAACTTCGCTTCGGCACAAATCACCCAGGTACGCGGCTCGGCCTGCCGGTGAGCGCGTAACGGGTAGACAGCCGTGTCCGCCTCCGCCGGTACCGTAATCATGGCGGGGCCATCGACCCAGGGAGGCAGGAACGGCAGTCGTACTTCGACCGGCAACCGGTCCCCATCACCGCGCCGAACGTGTACCGCCAGGTCGAGTGTTCCGTCTCGCGGCAACGCAGCCGTCGGTGGTGTCAGTTCAATCCGGAGGGGTACTGGCTCTACGATCGCCACCGCCAGTCGATCTAACGTAACGCCCTCGAACAGCGCATCAGCGGGACCGGCAACCAGGTCGACGGTCTGGACGAACCCGCCCGAGACATCACCCTGCTCCCGGGCGATGGTGCCCTGCACCGGCACCAGGGCGCCACCCAGCGGCGACTCGGCAGCGGCCTCGAACACCGCAGGCGTCCAGAACTGATCGGGCGCCAACGGTCCGCACGTGACGGATGCTCCCGTCGGCAAGGACGGAACTCGCAGCGTGACCGGGCCCGAGACGTTTCGCCGCTGGACCCCCAACCGGGCCATCACGCGGTTTCCACTGGGAATGGCGACGGTCTGCCGGTCCTGAGACAAGCGATCCGGCCGAGGCAGGAACACCGAGAGTCCCGCTGGAGGCACACTGGCCTCGATCCGATACGGATGAGCGTTGCCACCCCCGCCGCGCTTGTCCACAACCTCGACCACGTACTCGTCGGTGCGGGGAGCCACAAACAGCAGCCGGCTGTCGTGGGAAACGTCGTCGTCGTTCGCGGCCAGCACTTCGCCATTCGTGTCGCGGACTGTCAATACCGTGTCAAGCGGCGAGCCGCTCCGCGCGGCGAATACCTCCAGCTGCCACACCGACGCTGCGTCCGCGCGAAAGCGGTAGCAGTCCCGGTCACCGGCGGCCTGGAGAAATCCATTCCACGCTATCGGAAGCGAGACCGCGCTGGCCGTGCCAGCCGCTGAATCGTTAGGCTCCTGCTCCAGTAGGTTGTCGTAGCCCGCCAGCCGGAGCCGGTTCGGTGTGGGCGAAGGGATTCCATCCCGCGACGCGAACACTTCGAAGTCGGCGCTCGCATCGGCGCCCGGCAACTCGGGAAGGTCCACGAGCTGCCCTTCGCCACCAGGGCCACCGCCGAACAGCACCGAGAGCGAACTCCCCGCTCGCCCACCTAACGGAAACACAAACGCTGGCCGCGGAAAAGTTCCCACATGCAGCGCATATCGGCTGTTCTCGTCCCCCTCCATGTTCCCTTCCCGCAACTCCACTACGTAGGATCCGTCGACGGGTGCGACCAACGTTAGGAAGGGATCTTGCTTCGAGAAAGCAGTGTCGTCGATCGTGCTGAGCGTCCGACCATCTGGTCCGTAGACCGTCAGCACGGAATCCAACAGGGTGGCCCCCAGCCGTACCGCCTCGACTTCCGCCGACAGCCTGTCGCCGCGCCGCAGAGAGACCTGAAAGCAATCGACGTCGCCTGAATCGAGCACTCCGGTGACCGTGCCATTCACGGCCACCGTGTTCGCCTCGGCAGGACCATCGTTCCCTTCTTCCTCCGGGCGTACGGGGAATGGCCCGATCCGTACGACGCGCAGCTCCGAAAATCCCTGGCTATTCCGCACTCGGAATGCGTGCGTTCCCAAGCGGCAATCCGGCGTGGCTTGGATGCGGGCCGTCAGTTCATTTTCACCACTCGCCTGCGTCTCCAGGCAGCGAAGTCCCGGGGCGTAGAACATCAGCTCCACGTTGTTCGTGAACCCCGCCCCGATCAGCTGAAGGGAGAATTCGGTGCCCCGTTGGCCAATTCCCGGAGCCACACTCTCGACGGAGGGTGCGTCGCCCATGCTCGGATCGGGCAGCAGGATCAAACAGAATCCCACGACCCACGCGATACGGCAGACGAGGGTCTGCGTTCTGCGGTTCCTCATGGATTGCCTTTCCAAATTCTTCTTCCATTCTCACTTCCCCCTCCTTGGGAATCTGCGAACGTATTGCGCGAGGCCAGCTCACTACGCGAGCAGACCGCCGGCCACATTGCCGTTCATGACGATGGCTTGCGGCCGATCGCCTGGCGACATCAGGCTGCCGCGGGCGTCGATGCCGAGCAGGTGGTAAACCGTCGTGACGTAGTCTTCGACCGAGAGCGGCGAGTTGCGGGGCTCGGCCGCCAAGCCATCCGAAGCGCCGTAAATCTGACCGCGCTTGATACCGCCGCCCGCCAGAACGATGCTGAAGACCCGCGGCCAATGGTCGCGCCCGCCTCCGGCGTTGACTTTCGGCGTCCGTCCGAACTCACTGGTCACCAGGACGAGCGTCGAGTCGAGCAGCCCGCGCTGATCCAGATCCTGGATGAGACCCGCGAAAGCTCGATCAAAGTCGGGCATCTGCAGTTGAATGCCCCGGTAGTGATACGAATGCGTGTCCCACGCACCGTACGTGACCGTAACAAAGCGAACTCCGGCTTCGATCAATCGCCGAGCGATCAGGAACCGTGCACCGGCCGATGGGCGGATGATCGCTCCCCACGGCTCCATGCCATACAGTTCCCGGGTCTGCTGAGTTTCGCGCGTAAGACTGAACGCATCCTTGGCCTCTGGAGAAGCCAGCAGTTCGTAGGCTCGTTGATAGAACGAATCCATCGTGGCGAGCGCATCGTCCTCCTCGGTCCGCCGGAAATGGTCGTCGACCAGTTCCTTCCAGGACTTCCGCCGATCGAACCGCACGTCGTCGACGCCTTCGGGCAGATTCAAGTCCCGCACCGCGAAACCCGTGCGGGCCGGATCGGCGCCCAGCGCAAACGGACCGCTGGCATTACTCAAATAGCCACTGCCGAGAAACGCGCTGCCCTGCGTAGGTACACAGACATACGGGGGCATGGCCCCGCGTGGACCCAGCTTGTGAGCCACCACGCTGCCCACGCTCGGATACACCAACGCCGGACTCGGCCGATAGCCGGTGAACATGCTGTGTTCACCTCGGCTGTGATCGACCTCAGTGTGCGTCATGCTGCGCACGACGGTCAGCTTGTCCGCGATTTGCGCCGTGGCCTGCATGTGGGAGCTGAACCGGACGCCTGGCAGTTTCGTGTCGATGCTGTCCAAGATGCCGCGATACTCGACCGGCGCATCGGGCTTCGGGTCGAAGCTGTCCATGTGGGCGAATCCGCCCTGCAGGTAAATATGAATGACGGACGTGGCCTTCGCCGCCGGTTCCGCGCCGTGCGCGGTGCGTGCCTGGAATTGGAGGAATTGTCCCAAGGTCATTCCAAGCCCGCCAAGCCACCCGGCGTACAGGAAATCACGCCGCCGCGCGGACGGAGTCGAGCCATTGGGAGTGGAATTCAATCCATACATGCCCGTGTCTTCCTTCATTAGTTAGCCGGAGCTGGAGCTGGTGTGAACTCGATAACCAGCCGTGGGCGCTGGTTCACCTTGTCAAACTCGGACGTGTAGAAGTCCCAGCCATTGCCGCCGGAATTCAGGAACGCCCACCCATGGTTGGGCTCGCCATTCACCCACGCCTGCACGGTATCCGTGACATCGAACGTGATTTCGGACGAGTTGGCAGCGATCTTGCCGAACGTGAAGCTGTCCTTGTGGCGGCACGCCTCGAGGCCGTCCGCCGAGATGCCCGATACCACGCGATCCCAGGTTGCCGATCGCTCAAAGGGAACCAGCATGCGGTGGAGACTGACCGTGTCACCTTGGTCGAAGGCGCTCACATAGAGGGTCGCGGAATGAACCGCCACGAACGGCGGCACCTGCGTGGATCCTGGACCGATGATATCGTCGAAGCGGATCAGCACCTGGCTTTCTCCGCCGTCGTTGTTCGCATCCGAACTCGCGTTGGGATTACTGTCGAGAATGGTGGTCGGAGCCAGGGCCCAGATCTCCGTGTCGACGACACCCTGGTATCCATCCACGCCCTGCCGGTACGAGCGTGTCACCCGTTCGGGTGGCGCCAGCAGGTAGCCCAGCAACACGATCAGCACCAACGTTCCGCGGGTCCACACCACCATAGGCTGCTCTCACAATGCAAGTTGCTGTAGCGGAAGTCACAAGACTTCCGAGATCGAACATCACTCGTAGCGGAAGTCGCAAGACTTCCGACAATGAACATCGCAGCTCCGCGAATTCCGCGACATGCCGTCCTACCGGCGCGCTCGCGATGGGAGCCGCGAAACTTCCGATGACTCCACCATCTCGTTGATGGAGCCCGGACGTTTACGCAACGTAAACGCGTCATACACATCGCCGACTGCCGTGCGCGC
The DNA here is from genome assembly GCA_050186685.1 of Pirellulaceae bacterium. Taxonomy (GTDB): domain Bacteria; phylum Planctomycetota; class Planctomycetia; order Pirellulales; family Pirellulaceae; genus CAZFLF01. Next base: position 334 of record JBFWYF010000142.1, on the reverse strand, counting down.
TTCGTACCGCAACGTGCCGCCGTCGACATGAATGATCTGATACAGCTGCGTGTTCTCGGCCGTTCGCTTCATGAACGGCTTGGGATTCAGGTCGTACATCTTGGGACCGCTGACCGAAACGACGTAGACCGTGCCGGTCTTCTGATCGACCTGGTTCGTGCCCGTGGCCACATTCCCGACGGTTTCCGGCACGGCGAGCGGCGTCTCGAGTCCGGTGCGTCCGTAGGTATGATCATGTCCCTGCAGCACCAGATCGACGCGGTGCTTGTCGAGGATCGGCTTCCACGACGCACGCAGTTCGGGGTTGTCCCGTTCTTTGGCCGTCGAGAAGACC
>JBFWYF010000141.1:0-11168 GCA_050186685.1 Pirellulaceae bacterium | reverse complement strand
ATTCGACACGCGGGTGTATGTGCCGTGTTTGCGGACCGACGATCTGGTGTTTCATCTGGCGAAGGATTTCGTGCGGAGGCGGCTCGTACGCTGTACGGACGGGGCGGTGACGAATGCCGAGAATCTGCGGATCGCGATTGGCAAGTTGTTCGAGCGGTTCGTAGGACGGCATGCGCGCGCCTGTGCGATTTCGCTGCCGCCAGACTTCTCACCCACTCGGATCTCGGCAGGCCGCGCGGCGACAGCCATCGACGCCGTACTGTTCAAGGGCATCGATGCCAGCGAATCCGACCAGCGAGCCGCGGCGAATTTCGTCTTCTGGACGATCGCGGATTTCGCCGAAGGTTATCGGCTGCCGTTTGACTTGATGATCGGCGTCAACCGGGCCGTCTATCCGGAGGGTGTCTACCAGGGGCAGGACCTGTACGACAGCCGTGTCTCGCTGATCCAGTACCGGGAATTATTCAACAGCTTTCCACGGCTGACCTTCCCAATTTCGGTGCTGGCCAGTGTCACGAACCAGGAACTGACGAGTTACGCCTGGATCTTTCCCAACGTTGTCACGCACGGTCACTGGTGGTACTCGAACACGCCGACATTCATCGAACACGATCTGGCCGCACGGCTGGAGGCCGTGCCGCGCACGAAGCAGATCGGTTATTACAGCGACATGTACAAGCTCGAGTTCGCACTGCCGAAGTTCGCCATGTACAAGCGGATTCTCGCGAAAGTGCTGGCGGAACGATTCGTTGTCGACCGGGGATGGAGCGAAGAACGGGCCATCGAATTCGGCCGGCAGGTACTGCGTGGCAACGTGGAGACGGTGTTTGGCTATGGAAATGGATAAGTTAGTCGCGTTATGTAAGCGCCGCGGGTTCCTGTTTCAGTCCAGCGAGATTTACGGCGGGCTCAACGGATTCTGGGACTATGGACCGCTGGGCGTGGAGTTGAAGCGGAACGTCAAGGAAGCGTGGTGGCGCGACATGGTGACCGGTCACGACGATCTCTTTGCGCCGGCGGGGGCTCCGCAGGCGTTCGAAATGGTCGGTCTCGACTGTTCGATCATCATGCATCCCCAGGTCTGGAAATGTTCCGGGCACTACGACCTGTTTCACGACTACATGGTGGATTGCCGCGAATCCAAGAAGCGATACCGCCACGACCAGGTTTATGGGCGTTGGGTGGAAGCGAAAGGGCGGAAGCTGTTCGTGACCTCCAATGCCGAAGAGCACCACGATCAGGCGATTGAGCAGCGGGCACTGAAGTTCTTCAATCTGCGGGCGAAGGATGCAGGCGACCTGAAGTACGATGGTCCGGTCGTTTCGCTGTCGCGGATCGCCTCCAGCGATCTCGACAAGGTCCTCAGCCCGGACGCCAAGTCGGTGGGGACGCTGACCGAGCCGCGTGAATTCAATCTCATGTTCAAGACCATCATCGGTGCGTTGGGAACGGCCGAGGATGCCGCGTTCCTGCGCCCGGAGACAGCGCAAGGGATATTTGTCAACTTCAAGAATGTCCTGGACAGCACGCGCGTGCGGGTGCCGTTCGGCATTGCCCAGGCCGGCAAGAGTTTCCGCAACGAGATTACGCCGCGAAACTTCACGTTCCGCTCGCGTGAGTTCGAGCAAATGGAGATCGAGTTCTTCTGCCATCCCCAATCGTCGCGGGCGTGGTACGAATACTGGCGCGACCGTCGGATGAAGTGGTATGTCGATTTGGGACTGGCAGGGCAGCGTCTGCGGCTGCGCGAGCACGAACCCGAGGAACTCAGTCACTATTTCTGTGGGACGGCTGATATTGAGTACGCCTTCCCGTTCCTGGCCGCAGGCGAGTTCGGGGAACTCGAGGGGATCGCCCACCGGGGCGACTTCGACTTGCGCAGCCACATGGAGGGCAAGTTGGTCAAGGACGAGCAGGGCTGCCTGGTCGTGGAACAAGGAGCCGACGGCAAACCCAAGTGGCGGGGGAGCGGTAAAGACCTGTCGTATCGCGACGACTTGACCAACGAGCGCTATATTCCCCACGTCATTGAGCCATCAGCCGGTGCGGACCGCGCTACGCTGGCGTTTCTTTGCGAAGCGTATTGCGAGGATCAGGCTCCCGATGACAGTGGAGCAATGCAGCCGCGCGTGGTCATGAAGCTCCATCCGCGTTTGGCGCCGTACAAAGTCGCTGTGTTTCCGCTTGTCAAGAAAGAGGGTATGCCGGAACTGGCGCAGGACATCTACCGCGCCTTCAAGAGACGATGCCACGTTTTCTACGACGAAAAAGGTGCGATCGGTCGGAGATACCGGCGACAGGACGAGGCCGGCACTCCGTTCTGCATCACCGTCGACGGGCAGTCGCTGCAGGACCGGACCGTCACGATTCGCGATCGGGATTCGCTCGAGCAGTGGCGAGTCAAAATTGACGACTGCGTCCAAGAGGTCATGCAGCGTGTCGGTGGATAGTTCGTGGTTAGTCGTCGACTATCCCGCCCAGCAGATCGCTCTCCCACAATCCGTCGAGCAGGCCGGTGTCGGTGTCATCGGCCGTACGGGCAGCGGCCAGCGAGTCGAGCAACTCGTCGTCCTGAGCCAGCTCGTCGGTGGCCAGCAGCTGATCGACGGCCCCAGCACGCGCTTCGTCGCCGGTGGTCGACGTGGCCGACGTATCGTCGTCCTCGTTCGCCAGGCCGCTCGACAAGGTATCCATCAGAAATGCGAATGAGGCCGCGCCTTCTCCCTCGGCACCCAGTCCGGCGTCCATGACCGACGCCCCGCCCATCGTGGACGATGCCGACGCGGAGTCTCCACTGCTGGCGGTCGTCGTCGTGGTGGATGTCGCCGCGTAGGAAGTATCGGTACTCCCCAGCGTAGAGGCCGAACTGCCCATCGCCATCAGAGCCGTGGCGGATTCGCCTTCACCCGCGCCGGTGCTGACCGTGGTGAAGTTATAGCTCGTACTGGGGCCGGTAATCCGGTACAGCCGATTCGCGCCGTCCTGAGCGATGGTATAGATGCGCGGATCGTTGAGCGGGATAGTCAGAGTTACCTGTTCGCCCGTCGTACGGGTCAGATCCAGCTTCAGAGCGCTCGAATCGGAGGTGGGTACAACGGAAGCGCTGGTAAAACCCGACCAGGAGCTGTCGAGCGCGGTCCACAGCTGAGTCCGCGATGTGAGGTTGACCGCGGCGAACATTCCCTGCCGTGGGGTCGAGTTCAGGAAGTCCCGGTAGGAGATGTACCGGCCCTGTCGAGCCGCTGTCAGGCTGACCTCATTGATGCTATTCGCATTCGACAAAGTGACAAACTGTTCTGTGTCGTTAAACGCGAGGAACATGGGGTTAGTCGGCTTCACGACATACGAGCCGCTGGCCAGGCCCTCGAACTGGAACGTCCCATCCGCCTGCAGTTGGGCCGTCTTCAGCGCGCTTCCGGTAGCCGCCTGTTGCGCATTGGCGGCGTAAAGCTGCACCTCGAGGCCGCTCAGGAACGTGCCATGTTCACTGTTCGCTGAGTGTAGAACGAGACCTTCCAGCCGGTAGCCCGTGAGCTCGCCGAAATTGTTGTTGGTGCCGGTGACATTCTCATTCAACTCGAACGTGAGTTCATCGTTCGCCGTTACCGCACCACCCTGCGAACCGACGGTATCCTGGCCGTCCTGGATGTCTTGCCCGTTGATCTGGCCGGTCGGCTGCGTTTCCTTCAACTTGTAGCTGCCGGGAGCGAGACTCGTGAACTGGTAAAACCCATTGGCATCGGTGGTGGCCTGCAGAGATACAGTCCCTCCGAAATCGTCGGTACCGGTCAGCGCGATCTGCACGTTGGCAATTGCCAGTTCGCCACTGTCCTTGATACCGTCGCTGTCCGTGTCAACGTACACGAAGCCCGAGACGCTGCTAGGTACAAAATCCCGCACTGTGACCGTCACCGTGGCGGTATCGGTTAGGCCGCCTGGATCTCGAACGGTGTACGTAAATGTTTCGGTGCCCAGGAAATTGTTGACGGGCGTGTAACCGATTCGCGTGCCGTCCTCGGCGATCTGGAGACTGCCTCCCTGACTGCCCTGCGATACCGCCGTGATAGTCAACGTTTCATCGGCATCCGGCGTAATCGTATCGTTGTTCAAGACCTGCAGGAGATTGTTCTGCGAGTTCTTGGCGACGCTCAACGCATCATTGACACCATTCGGTGCGTCGTTCTGGGGCGTAATGGTAACGCGAACGGTACCGACGGCGGTGCCGCCATTGCCATCGCTGATCGTATAGGTGAAAGACTCCTCGCCGAAGACGTTCGCCGCCGGCGTGTAATTGATACGGGTTCCGTTCTGGGTAACGGTGACGGTGCCGCCCCGGCTGCCGGATGTGACCGTCGTTATCGTCAACGTTTCGCCCGTATCGGGTGCGATGGTGTCATTGGCCAGGACGTCGAAGACGTTGTTCTGGCTGTCTTCCAGCACGGTCACGTTGTCATTGACCGCGGTCGGCGGATCGTTATCGGATACGACGGTGACCGTCGCGGTCGCCGTGCTCGTCAGGGCTGGATTGCCGTCGTCCTGAATGGTGTACGTGAACGTGTCGGTGCCGCGGTAGTCATTATTGGGCGTGTACCGCACGACGAGTCCGGCGCTGTCGATCGTGACCACGCCATGCGCGGGCTGAGTGACCGAGAGGACTTTCAGTTTCTCGGTGCTGGCATCCGGGGTGACGAGGTCGTTCTGCAGGACGGCCAGGGAATTGTTCGTCGTGTCTTCCGTCACGGTAAATGCATCGTTGACCGCGGTGGGAGCGTCGTTGACCGGTTGGACCTGGACGGTGACAGTCGCGACGCCTTCATCCGATCCGTCTGAAACGGTATAGGTGAACGTCTCGTTGCCGAAGAAATTGGCTGCCGGCGTATAGATCAGGCTGCGGTTGTCGCTGGCAATGGTGACCGTACCGCCGTTGCTGGTCGTCCCCACCGAGACGATTTGCAGCGTGCTGCCCTGCGGCCCCTGGTCGTTGGTCAGCACGTTCAGCGAGTTTGCGGTCGTATCCTCGTTGAAATTGAACTGATCGTCGGTGATCTGGAAGTTAGGATTGATGATCTGGATCGAATCGCGGCCGAAGTCAACTTCGTCCAGGGGGATGGGATCATCGTTGCCGAACAGGCCGACCTGGTGAGCGGGAATCAGATCCGCCGGATCGCCTGTAAATGTCAGGGTGCCGGACCGCACCGCCGTCAATGTGACAGTATAGAGCAGCGATTCGGTGGCCCCCGGCGGCGAGATGCGTCCGGAGAAGGAACCGATCTCGTCGAGCAGTCCACCCGAGATGGTTCCCGCCGACGAATTGCCGAACATGATCGTGTCGTGCGTAATCGACGTTGCGGTTGCCAGGCTGTTGTTGAACGTAACGTCCTGATACAGCGAGAAAACACCTTTCTGATTATCCGGCACGTCCATGCGCACGTCGGTGACGAAAGCCCGCAGCTGGAAGGTACTGCCCACGTTGATCTGGGAAAGCGGATTGCCATTCAGATCGGTCACTTCCAGCCGCACGCGAACCTGTGGATTTTTGGTGGCATCTAGCTCGATGGCCTGGGTGCGGGTATTTCCGGCGTTATCCGTGGCCACGACCTCGAACTCGTGGTGTCCCGACTGATTTGCAGCCGGAGTCCACGCCAGGGTGCCCGTGCTCGGATTGATTACCGCGCCCGAGGGGGCATTGTTCAGCGAATAGACGAAGTTGGCCTGCCCTTCGTCAGCGTTTTCCGCATTGTAAGTCAGCTCGGTGCCCACCATGGCGGTGGTGGGAGGAGTGGATGTGAAAGACGCGATGGAGACATCGATGTTCACGCCCAGTGCCGCTGTCGCCTCGCTCGTGGCGCCACCAAACGCCTGAGTCGCGACGATATTACGGAGTCCCTCCGAGAGGGTCGTCGTCCCATCGGTGGTGACGATGACCGTGCCACCGCTGTTCGCCGGCACCGTCGTTTCCCCGATCAGGATGCCGTCGGCGCGGATCCGTACAAGGGCTCCGTCGCGGACGCCGGTGACCTGGAACTGTAACGCCCGGTTGGCGCCATTGTTGTTATAGTTCGTGACGTTATCGATTGTGCTGCTGCCGCTATCCGTAGCCGAGACCAGATCGATTGCGGTCGGAGCTGCGATTCCAAACGTACCAAAATCACGTCCCGTCAGCTGGTCGCCGATTTCAACGGTGACAGAATAAACGCCCGATGGACTCGTCTGCGCCACTCCGGCCGCCGGCACGATGCGTACGTGATGCAAGCCGGGAGCGACACGCAGCGTATAGTTACCGTTATTGTCGGTTGTCGCCGTGGCCTCGCCGGGATCGAGCTGGTTGTTCTGATTGTCGTCCGCGAACACGGCGAAGTTCGACCGTCCGGTCTCGTTCTGGTCCCGCACACCATCTTCGTCGGCGTCGATGAACACGTTGCCGCGAATCTCCGCTTCACCCGAGAACGACTGCATAACGATCAGATCATCGGTGGAAGTCGTTGGCAGGTCGCTGTACAGGCCGGACTGGAGCGAGGTCAGCTGCCCGCGAATCTCGCCGTCCGAATTCGCCGTCGTGTGAACGTTGACGTACAGGCCGTTTAATTGAAGATCCGAGACGTTGAGGGCCGGCAGTACGCCGTCATCGATGACCCGGCGCAGCTGCTGGTTCCCAGCCTGCGTGTAGGTTGATCCGCTCCCCAGGTCGATGACAATGTCGCCGTTTACGCCGGCGCTACCCTTATGGATGTGTGACCCCGTCAGGTCTCCCGAGGGAATACCTGCTACGTCGAGCGAAAGATCGAATTCGTTGACGAGCTTGTTAAATGCCAGGATGCCGGCACCACTTGCCGAAGTGGTCACCGGAGGCACCTGCTGCTGACCATTCAGCACGATCGAAAACAAACTCAGATCATTCAGAGCCGCAATATCCTGCAGCACCGTGTGATCGAGGATCTGGCCGAAGACGGTAAACCCCCCATTTTGCATATCGAGGCTTGCGTCGTTGTCGTTCAGATTGATGAAAAACTGGCTCGTTGCGCTGTTTGGATTTCCACCGACCTTCGCCATCGCCAACGTGCCAGTCAAATTCACTTCGGGAAAAATCTTCCATGCGACATTGTTCGTGCTGCCGCCTGCCGGCGTTTGCTGGACGGTCACCGTGTCGTTAACGTCACTAACACCAACGACATCGAACATGTCGGTGTCGTTGATGCCATCCGTACGCCCGGTCAGCCGGATGCGGTCGCCGACAGCGACCGTGCTGAGATCGATGCCCGCACCGAGGTGGATCAGCGCATTGCCATTCGTGATCGATGCAGCGGTGCCGCTCACTTTCGCCCAGTTATCGAACTCGTTCTGAATCTGTGCGTCCGTAGTCACAGAGGTGAACTGGTTCACTACGGTCGGATCGGCGAAGGTATTCGTGGTGGTCTTGAATCCACCACCCTGAAGCACAAAATTGGGTAGGAAACGGTGGAAAAAGGAGTCATTGTAATCGCCGTCATTGACATAGTTCAGGAAGTTGGCAACCGTGATGGGCGTCCTGTCCCGAAACAGTTCGATTGGCACCAATCCCAAATTCGTCTCGACCGTCACGATCGGGTTCGAGGTGTACGCCAAGACGACACTGTCGTTTGCATGAATCTGATAATCCTCCAGCGCACTGACGCGTGTCCCGTTGACGAACATGCGGATGTAATGTTCGGAGTCGACATGATTGCCCAGCAAGTTGCTGCTGCTCAGCTGGGCATTGGCATTGCCGTTGGCGGGAGCCGTCCGCCAAGCCTGGAGAACTTCGTCGAGCGTCACATAGCTGGACCGAGCCGACGTAGGGTGAATCCGGATCAAGCCATTGGTATTAACCGGATTGATCGAGTCCCCTCCGGACTGCCCTCCCCACACGGGGATGTCGACTTCCTGGCCGTCGACGTAGATCGCCAACTGGAAGCTGATGTCGAAGCCCGACAGATTGTAATTCGGATCGGCATCGTGCGGACCGTTGATACCATGGTCCTCGCCTCCATGCAGCATGAGCCGGTGTTCGAGCGACTCGAAACGGCGACCACGGCGTAGGTCACGAACCCGACGGCGTGAGGCAGGGCGCTGAAGCAGGTTTCGAAACAAGGAAGCCCACGAGCCTTTACCGTGATTCATACGTCTCTCTGTTCCGCGAGATGTGAGTCAAGGAAGGGACAAATCTTCAACTGACACAGCCGTCCCGAATCTGTCATGCGCACGGTTACCGGCCGGGCGCGCCCGAGCCCAGCAGCGAGGACAACTGCCAGGACTGAGGTTAATGCAAAGGCCCGGCCAGAAGCCTTCCGCCCGCCGCCCTCTGCCCTCGCTCCACGTCCCTGCCCCCGGATTAGACGCTACAACCCGCCGATTCGGTTCCCACCGGACCTGACAAGGTCGTCTTAACGCATCCGATCGCTGCATCCCCTCCGGCCCACCGCATCTCTGACTCCCGCCCGACCGCCCCTGCTCGTTGATCCTTCGCAACCGGGTAGCGAAAAGTCAACCTTCGCCGCAACGTCCCTGCTCTGTCGCGCGGCCTCCGGACGCAGGGCAGTACCACCGCGTAACCGTGCCTATCTCTCCCAGGCCGGAAAATTCGTCCTTTTGTCACTCACTTTTTCATGGTTCCACCACAATGGCGGCAATACGTGTCGCCGACGGAAATCAACCCCTGGCAAGTGGGGCAGCATGCTCGATGACGCTGCCAGATCATGGCCACGAGGGCGGCTAATCCAATTCCGGCCAGCACCACGAACAGAACGCACAACACAACGAGCACCAAGCCGAAAAACGTCAATCGCACCACGGCATCATCCCCTTCAGCTCGACGCAGACCACCGGCCAGCGCCGGTCCTGTGATTTTACACCTCACCCGACCGGGAAGGACGGGACGAGTCGCGAACATGAGGACGGCTGGCTTCCCGGACTTCGAGCCGTTACGCTCAGCATTCTGCGTTGTGAACAAATGACCACTTCGAACCCGCTTCGGGCGACCGGTTCCCTGCCATGCCTGCGAAATGCCGTTATTGGCTCGTCAAGACCGAGCCGGAGTCGTACTCGATCGAACAACTGGCTCGGGAACCCGACCAGACCACGTGCTGGGATGGCGTACGGAACTACCAAGCCCGCAACATGCTGCGCGACGAAATGAAGCGGGGGGACCGCGTCTTGATCTATCACTCCAACGCCGCGCCCCCCTGTGTCGTCGGCGTTGCTCAAGTTGTTCGGGAAGGGTATCCCGATCACACGGCGTGGGATCGCCAGAACCATCACTACGATCCGCAGTCCCGTCCCGACATTCCGCGCTGGTATATGGTGGATCTTCAGCTCGAACAAGTCCTGCAGCGACCGATTCCTCTCGACGAGCTCCGTGGCATTCCCGCCTTGCAGGGGATGGAACTGCTGCGCCGCGGTTCACGGCTGTCCGTGCAACCGGTGACCGCCGCCGAGTTCGCTACCATCCTGAAGTTAGCCAGTTCCCCGCCCCGTTGACCAGCACCGCTTCCACGGCACTAGCGCTGTGCGAACCGTTGGGCCTGTCCGACAATGTCACATCCGACCAGCTCGCTCCAGGCTGCGATCGTGCGACGAAAGATCGGGCCCGGCAGACCGTCACCCAATGTCTGGCCATCCACCGAAACAACCGGCAGCAGACACGGAGACGTGCTGCTGAGAAAAGCTTCGTCTGCCGCGAGTACCTCTGGCACGGAGATGTTCCGATAGACAAAGGGGATGCGCAGCCCACGTGCGATGCCTTCCAGCGAATCGACGCTTACGCCGGGCAGAATTTGGTCGAGCGGTGGCGACACGAACCCTTCGTCGCGGCGATAAATCAGAAAGTTCGCGGTCGACGCCTCGCTGACCATTCCCCCCTGGTCGAGCAGCAGCGCGCGAGCCTGTGGGTCCTGGCGACGGGCCTCGAGATCGGCCAGGTAGTAATGCATACGACTGCGGCACTTCAGCGAGGCCGGCCAACAATTGGCCGGCACCTGCCGCGTGTGGCTGATAATCAGCCGCTCGCCCTCACGATACTTCGAGGCAAAACTGCCGAACGCCACCGGATATGTGTGCATGCCTACGGTCGGCCTTGCCGGAACGCTGACATCCACTCCCTGGGGAATAAACGCGCGATAGGGCCCTGGCGTGCAAAAAAGCGACAAGCCTAGGTCATCCCCTTCGTCCAAGAGCCGGTGATTCCGAGCGGCCAGGTCCGCGGCGATCTTCCCCAACTCATCGAGCGCAGGCTGGGGCTCGACGCCGATTGTCTGCAGCGAATCACGCAGCCGGTCGAGGTGCTTTTCTACGCGGAACAACTTGCCGCAGAACGTCCTTAGCTGCTCGGCGACGGTTACGCCCTGGACAAAACCCAGGTCCCAGGGGGCGACTTGCAGCTCCCGGGCTGGCATGAGCCGGCCATTCCAATAGCAAAACGCTTCCGACATGATTTCGTTCCCGGCATCTCGGTAGCCGCCGGCAGCCGCCGTTCTGACCGCCGGAGTTTGCCACCCGTTGCCCCCGTCGTTCCCACGGGCGACATTGAACGGCACACGTGTCAAGCGTATCGCTCGCCACTCCTGTCGAACAATGGGGGAAGACAGATGCCGGCCTACCCGATTGATGGCGGTTCAAGCGTGCCAGCTCGCGGTCCGGGACGCACGTCGCCGTATTCCCGTGCCTGGCCCACTTTGCTGCTAAGCATTGCTGGCGTGGTGTCGGGAGGTATCGGCCGCACCCAGGCGGCTACGCCGCTGGCCGTGCACCCCGAGAATCCTCGCTACTTCCTGTGGCGCGGGAAGCCGACCGTGCTGATCACCTCCGCCGAACACTACGGGGCCGTGCTCAACGGAGAGTTCGACTACTCCGTCTACCTTCAGGAACTGAAACGACACGGCCTGAACAACACGCGGACCTTCAGCGGCGTCTATCGTGAGATTCCCTCTTCGTTTGGCATCACAGAAAACACGCTCGCGCCGAAGCCCGGGCACTTCGTCTGTCCCTGGGCACGCAGCAACCAGCCCGGCGAGTCCGACGGCGGCAATAAGTTTGACCTCACGCGGTGGAATGACGCCTACTTCACGCGTCTTAAGGACTTCCTGCGCCAGGCCGGCGAACAGGGAGTCGTCGTCGAACTCGTACTGTTCTGCCCGATGTACAACGACGACCTGTGG
>JBFWYF010000140.1:0-11190 GCA_050186685.1 Pirellulaceae bacterium | reverse complement strand
CGGCTGGCGCTGGCCAATCGGTTATCCGACTTGCTGACCCGCGTTGCGGCTTTGATCGAGGCGGGGCGGCCCCAGTCGCTCGTCAATCGATCCGGCTATCACCTGTACGACATCCGGCAGGACGGCCAGTTGGACCTGGCGCGCTTGTTGGTGGGTTCCGAGGGCACTCTGGGACTGATCACCGAAGCGGTGGTCAAGACGGACCCGATCGCCCGCTTCCGGGGTGTCGTGCTGTTGTTTTTCGATCGCATGGACGCGGCGGCCACGGCCGCGATCGAAATCGCGCAGCGTGGCGTCAGCGCCTGCGACCTGATCGACCGCCGGCTGCTGACCATCGCGCGGGAATCCGACTCGCGATTCGAGCAGCTGCTCCCGCGCGATGCCGAAGCCATGCTGCTGATCGAACATCAAGGGGAAGAACTGCGCACGGTGCGTGACGCGCTGCGGGCGATCATCAGCCGGTTCCACCACGAACAGAAAGTGGCGTTTCATTCGCGGCTGACAATGGAGACGGACGAGCGGAATTTGATCTGGCGGATTTCACGGCGGTTCGTCCCGACGCTGTACCGGTTGAAGGGGAACAAGCGCCCCTTGCCGTTCGTCGAGGACATGGCGATTCCCCCCGCGGCGCTCCCTGATTTTCTCGTGCGGATGCAGAATGTGCTGAAGGCGCATCAAGTGACGGCCACCGTCTTCTCGCACGCCGGCCACGGGCAGCTGCACATCCGCCCGTTTCTCGATCTGGCGAGCCCCGAAGATGTCCATCGGATGCAGCTGTTGGCCGACGATCTCTACCAGCTGGTCCTGGACGCCAAGGGGACGATTAGCGGCGAGCACGGTGATGGCTTGAGCCGCACGTGGTTCGTGCAGCGACAGCACGGGCCCCTGTACGACACATTCCGTGAGGTGAAGCGGATCTTTGACCCGTTGAACATCTTGAATCCGGGCAAAGTCGTCGCGGATGCACCGCAACCCTTGACGAAAAATCTTCGGCGGGTCGTTGGCTTGGCCCCCGCGCCGCTGCCCGACGAGACGCCGGCGCAGGTGGCCGCGCCGGCCCCGCTCCTGCAGCTGGTCTGGCCCCAGCAGGAGATGACCCACGCGGCCCGGATGTGCAACGGTTGCGGTCGTTGCCGGACGCTCGCTCCCGACGACCGCATGTGCCCGATGTTCCGTTTTGCACCGCGGGAAGAAGCGTCGCCGCGTGCCAAAGCAAACCTGATGCGAGCCATCCTGACCGGACAGCTGCCGTGGTCTGACTTTTCGCGCGACAGCCTGCGGTCGATTGCCGATCTATGCGTCCACTGCCATCAGTGCCGGCTCGAATGTCCGGCATCCGTGGATATTCCCAAGCTGATGGTGGAATGTAAGGCCCAGCACGTGGCGAACAACGGGTTGCCGCTGGACGATCTCGTATTGGCCAAGCTGGATCGGCTCGCAGCTTGGGGATCGCACGTCGCGGGCCTTTCCAACTGGGCAATCCGCAACCGGACATTACGCTGGGTGCTCGAAAAGACCCTGGGGATTGCCCGGGAACGAAAGCTGCCGCGGTTTGCGGCGACGCCGTTTCTGCGGTGGGCCGCCCGCCACCGGCTGACCAGGCCGCCGCGTCGTGGCGGTCGCAAAGTACTGTATTTCGTCGATGTCTACGCCAACTGGTTCGACACGCAGCTGGCCGAGGCGTTCGTCGAGGTTCTGCGGCACAACGGCGTGGAGGTGTACGTGCATCCCGATCAACTGTCGGCGGGTATGCCGGCCGTCGCGATGGGTGCCTTACACATTGCCCGCCGGTTGGCTCATCGCAATGTCCGACTGCTGGCGGACGCGGTGCGGCAGGGATTCCACATCGTCACGACCGAACCCGCGGCGGCCGTCTGCCTGAAACACGAATACTTGAATCTGCTCGACAGCGACGACGCTCGGCTGGTCGCCGAGAATACGTTCGAGGCGTGCGCCTACTTGATGAAGCTGCACCAGGGGGGCAAGCTCGAGTTGGATTTGAGCCCCGTCAACGCGGTCGTAGGTTACCACCAACCCTGTCATTCCCGGGCACTGGAGGTGGAGAGCGCGGGGCTGGAATTGCTGCGATTGATTCCTGGCCTGCAGACGACCCATCTGGAGGAGGGTTGCTCCGGCATGGCCGGAACGTTCGGGCTGAAGCGCAAGAACTACCGCAACAGCCTGCGGGCCGGTTGGGGGCTGATCACTGCCCTGCGGGATCCGTCATTGCAGCTGGGCGCGACGGAATGCAGCGCTTGTAAGATGCAGATGGAGCAAGGCACCGCCAAGCCCACGCTTCACCCGTTAAAAATCCTGGCCTTGTCCTACCGCCTGATGCCCGATGTCGCGCGGTTGTTGACGGTTCGCAGCGAGGAACTGGCGATTACCTGACGTGGAGAGACGAACGCAGCGATGACGATCCGAGTGAAAATGTTTGCCGCCGCCCGCCAATGGGCCGGGGCCGATGAAATCGAAGTCGTGGTGCCCGATCCGCCGACGGTCGCGGCACTCAGTCTGGCTATGGCGCATCAATATCCGGCGCTGGCCGGCCTGCTCCGCCACGCGGTGTTTGCGGTCAATGCCGAGTATGTTTCGGCCGAAGCCCTGCTGTCGGCCCAGGATGAAGTCGCATGCATTCCGCCGGTCAGCGGCGGCTAGCGCCGTGCCCTGCCGGGTAAGGAATCCGAGGAGAACGTCCTACATGATCGAACTGACCTCCGATCGAATCGACCCCGCGGCCGTCCTGGAGCAGGTGCAGTCAACTCGGGCCGGCGCCGTCGTGCTGTTCCTGGGAACGACCCGCGAGTTTACGGGTGCACGACGCACGCTGTCGTTGGATTACGAGTGCTATCCGGATATGGCGCGCAAAAAGCTGGCCGAGTTGGAGGAGGAAGCCTGTCGCCGCTGGCCGTTGTGCGCCTGTGCCATCATCCACCGGGTGGGACATCTGCAGTTGGGCGAGGCCAGTGTGGCGGTCGCGGTCAGCGCTCCGCACCGTAACGTCGCGTTTCAGGCTGGCCAGTGGCTCATTGACACACTCAAACAGGTTGTGCCAATCTGGAAAAAAGAGAACTGGGCCGATGGCACGAGTGACTGGGTTCATCCGGAGCCCGACTCGGCCGCGCCGTCCGGCGATCGGTAGGACCGCCACCGCGAGTTGGCCTGCGTCGCAATCCGACCGCGGGCCCACGGCGAAAAGGCCGCAAGGGAAGAACTGGCATGGAGGACCGCCGGAAGACCCGAGACGCAGGGGCCTGAGGATGCAAACACCGCTGATCGATAAACTGGGGCGCGTACATACGAGTCTGCGGATCAGCGTGACGGACCGCTGCAATATCCGCTGTTTCTATTGCATGCCGGAAGTAGACGTGCGGTTCAAGCCGCGCCACGAGATCCTGTCGTTCGAAGAGATCGAACGGTTTGCGCGCGTCACCGCGGAGCTGGGTATTCGCAAGATCCGGCTGACGGGGGGTGAGCCGCTGGTGCGAGCGGACCTGCATCTGCTCGTAGAGATGCTCACGGCAGTACCCGGTATGCAGGACATCGCCCTGACGACAAACGGCATCTTGTTGGCCGAACAGGCCGAGGCGCTGCGTCGAGCCGGATTACAGCGCGTCAACATCAGCCTGGACGCCATGTCCGAGGAAGTATTTCAGCGGATTTCGCGACGTCCCGGACTGGACCGGGTCCTGGCCGGTATCCGGGCAGCCCAGCACGTCGGCTTCCCGGTCATCCGCTTGAATGCCGTCGCGATCCAGGGAATCACGGAATCCGAGGTTGTTCCGCTGGGCGAGTTTGCTCGGCGACTGGGGCTCGAACTGCGGTTCATCGAATTCATGCCGCTGGACGCCGACGGCCAGTGGCAAATGGATCAGGTGCTGACCGGCGAGACGATCCGTTCCATCCTGGAGTCGGAGTTCGGACCTCTGCTGCCCGCGGAACGCCCCGACCCGAGTCAACCAGCCATGGATTACGAGTTCGCCGATGGCCGCGGGCGGATTGGATTCATCAACCCGGTGACACAACCGTTCTGTGGCGACTGTAATCGCCTGCGGCTGACGGCCGAGGGGCAGGTGCGCAACTGCCTGTTCTCCACGACTGAATGGGATGCTCGAGCCGTTCTACGGCGGGGCGGCAGTGATGCCGAGCTTGCGCAGCTGGTGCGTGACTGTGTGGCCGCCAAGAAACCGGGACATGGGATCGATTCCACCGAGTTCGTTAAACCGGCACGCGCCATGTATCAGATTGGTGGTTGACCGTGACCGGTAACATGCCCCGTGTTTATCTCGATAACGCCGCCACCAGCTGGCCCAAGCCGGAAGCCGTCTATGCGGCCGTCGACCGGTATCAGCGGGAGTGGGGCACACCAGCGGGGCGCAGCGCCTATGCGGAGGCGGCCGAGGTGGAGCGGCGTCTGGGCGAAGTGCGACGACTCGCGGCCGGAACGATCGGAGCCGAGGACCCGCGGCGCATCGTCTTCACCTGCAATGGCACAGATTCGCTCAACCAGGCGATCCATGGCTGGCTCCGTGCGGGGGATCATGTCGTGACCACGTGCGTCGAGCACAACTCGGTGCTCCGCCCTCTGCGAACGCTGGAACGCTCCCGCCAGATTTCCGTCACCCGCGTCCCTTGTGGGGCGGACGGAGTGATCGATCCCAATGCGATCCGGCAGGCGGTAACTCCACGGACGCGGCTGATTGCGCTGAATCACGTTTCGAATGTCACGGGGGCGATTCAACCCGCCGCCGAGGTTGGAACGATCGCACGCGAGCACGAGATTCCCTACTTGCTTGATGCTGCCCAGTCGCTCGGGCACCTTCCGATCGATGTCCGGCAGTGGCATGTGTCGTTGCTGGCCGCACCCGGACACAAGGGCCTGCTGGGACCCTTGGGCACTGGTGTCCTTTACGTCGCGCCGGGCATGGAATCCCACTTGCTGCCCTGCCGGCAGGGTGGCACCGGCACACAGAGCGAGCTGGACGAGCAGCCCGAGACGCTTCCCGACCGGTACGAATCCGGCAACCATAACGTGCCGGGGCTGATCGGACTGGGCGCGGGACTGGCCTACATCCAACAGCGGGGGCTGGATGACCTGCGCCGGCACCAGTCCGAGCTGGTTCAGCGGCTGATCGAGGGACTGCGGGAGGTGCGCGGTATCCAGCTGTGGGGCCCCGGCGATGCAGCTCGGCAGTGCGGGGTGGTCAGCCTGACGATCGACGGCTACGATCCTCAGGAGGTTGCCTCGATGCTGGATGTTTCCTATCGGATTCAAGTTCGGAGCGGGCTACATTGCGCACCGCTCATGCACACGGCGCTTGGCACCCGCGTACGTGGCGGAACAGTAAGATTCAGTGTGGGACCGTTTAATACGCAGGACGAGGTCGCACTCGCGGTGACAGCTTGCGCCGAGATCGCCGACAGTAGCAGCGGCTGAGTCGGGCACCTGGACGACTTGAGAAACTCGGGGTCGACGTTGAAAGAGCCCCTTCCCAGAGAGAAAGTAGATTCGCGGATGTCTTCACCAGTCTGGTACGCCGACGGGCTGCGATTTCAGTGCACGCAGTGTGGCGATTGCTGCACCGGCGCGCCGGGCTATGTATGGGTCAACCAGGAAGAGATCCAATCGCTGGCGGCAGCCATAGGGGCCACCGATATGGCCGAATTCGAGCGAACCTATGTGCGGCCGGTGGGAGTGCGGAAAAGCCTGCGAGAATTCCCGAACGGCGATTGTGTCTTCTTCGACGGCGAGCGCCGCGCGTGCCGGGTCTATGGCGCGCGACCGCGCCAGTGCCGGACGTGGCCCTTCTGGGATTCCAATCTCAAGTCACCCGAGGAATGGCAGCGCACCTGCGAAGTCTGTCCGGGCAGCGGAACGGGGCGACTGTACATCGTCTCCGAAATCGAAAGCCAGCGCAAGGTCATCAAAGTGTGATGTCGTTTCGCACAGCCACTTGGGACCCCATTTAACGCATGGCCATCGACGAATCCCTGAACCACGTGGAAATCAACGAGCAGCTGCAGGCCAGCTACAACGAGCTGGCCGAGCTGTCCGGTTCGTTGGCCCATGAAATCAAGAATCCGTTGTCCGTGATTCGGATGAACATGGACCTGCTCGGTGAGGATTTTGCCGAGCCACAGAATCAGCGGGAGCGTCGGGCGCTGGCCAAGATCGATCTCGTGCGCAAGCAGTGCATCCGGCTTGAGAACCTGTTGAACGACTTCCTGCGGTTCGCACGCGTCCGGCATCTCGACTTGCACGCCGGCAGCCTGAATGAGCAGATCGAACGTGTGCTCGATCTCTTCGCGCCTCAGGCCCGCGAAGCCGGAGTAGAGATTCAGCGATATCTGGATGTCGAGCTTCCCAGCATACTGCTCGAGCCGCAATCGCTGCAGGCCGCCATCGTGAACCTGGTCAAGAACTCGTTGGAAGCCATGCCGCAGGGAGGGCAGCTCGTCGCCCGAACGCGCCCGACACGGTTCGGCGTGGCGTTCGACCTGATCGACACGGGTTGCGGCATGGATGACAAGACCGCACTGCACATGTTCGATGCATTCTTCTCGACGAAGAGCGGTGGGTCGGGACTGGGGTTGCCGCTGACGCGGAAGATCATCGAAGCGCACGGCGGGCGAATTGACGTGCAGAGCGAGCTCGGCCGCGGCACGAAGTTTACGCTGGAGTTTCCTGCTCCTAAGCGGATTGCGTAATATCAGTGCGGGCTACGCTCGCCAGAGCGTGGGCTCCGCGATCTCCCCGGCGTGGGACGCGGAGCCTTATTCCACGCCACGTCGTACGGACCCTTCCTGGCGAAAGGGGCTACCAGAGTGGCCCGCCGCTCCGACGGCGGATCTTCCCCTTTTCTGGCGAAAGGGGCTACGGACCACTCTCGGCAGCTGTCCTTACTTTGACTCCAGCGGCGCTAACAGGATGTTCCGCAAGTACATCTCGGCACCTTCGGTCTGGAAGAAGATCTTGCCCTTGGTGAGGCTCAAACCCGAGGCGCGATTCACCACCTTGCCGTTCACCAGGTAAATCACTCGATCCCCTTGGGCGTAGCACTCGACCTTCGTCCATTCCCCAAACGGGCTTTCGACATCTTGCCGGCCGCGGAAACCAACCACGTCCTTCCACTCGGGATCGCGGCCATACCAATTCAATCGCCCGCTGTTCGTCCAGGTCATCGGCTTAGCGCCTGGCTGATACACGCGCTGGCTCCCCTGCATCACCGCTTCCGCGGTGACCGACAGATCGATTGGCTTGCCGGCGTCATCTTGCTTGGTGGCATTAACGACCAACAGGTCACCTGTCCCCCCTTCGATGATCTGCAGTTCGTAGCTGGTCATCCACGGTCCAGGCTCGTTAGGACCAACACAATGCAGCAGGACGCCGCTGTCGCGAGCCTTGTCCTTCCGCCGTCCGTACGTAGGCTCACCCCACTTGTACTCAAACGACAGGTAGTAGTTGCCATACGATTCTTTCGTGACGATGCCGCCAAAGTAACTCGTATCTCCTTTACCGCCGGCAACCTTCAGCATGCCGTCGACGACCGTGAAGATGCCTGGGTTTTCGCGTCCTGTCTCGACGGTGTAGGTGTACCAGCCCGTGAGGTCTTTGCCGTTGAACAGGGGTACGGCCTTGCCTTTCGCGGGGAACTCTTCGGCCCAAGCCGATGCGATCAGACTTAGCGTGAGAGCGAGACCGGCGAGCAAGCGACAACGGGCGATTCGGGACAAGCAAACGTGCATGGGTGAATCTCCAAAGTGAGTGTGATCTTGGCAGGCGTGGCAGTGATCCACGGGTGGGTTGCAGGCCGGATTATAGGACAAATCGCCAGCCGGGTCTGCGGGGCGCGGCGTCCTTTGGCGCCGCAGACATCTGCCCAGCGTGGGAACTCAACGCCCGCTGGGCGCGAGGGAGGTTATGTACTCGAGCAGATCCACCGCCTCTTGGGCGGTCAGGTCGCTCAGGATCGCGTCCGGCATCAGCGACTTCGTGCTTTTCTTTAACTCCTCAATCTCGCCGCGGGCGATGCGGACCGTCTGCTTCTCCGCCGTGCGCACGAGGACGTTGTCGTTCGTTTGTTCGACGAGCAACCCCAGGACGGACCGGCCGTCACGCAGAACCGCCAGGTACGCCGCATAGGGATCGTCGACTCGCAGCGAAGGCTGCAGCACATGCGTCAGGATCTCGGATCGCTGCGGTAGTTTCCTGGCGATGTCACGCAGCGTCGGGCCCACCGACTGAGTCGCATCCTCCAGTGCATGGCAGTTCCGGCAGCGCGAGCCGTCGCTCGAGAAAATTAATTTGCCGCGTTCGGCGTCGCCCTTCCGACTCAGCACCAGGGAAGGATCCGCATTCGGCCCCAGCGTCGTGCGCCGGCGACTTTCGGGGACAAATGTCTCGAACAACCCGCGAACGTCCGCACGCGTTTCCCTCTCCACCGCGGCCAACACGCCGGACAGGTCGTGAATGTCACGCGAGTGCCGGTGGAGGAGGCCGGCTAGGGCCAAGGCCCCTTCGGTCGACTGCAACAGTTGCTGGACGCCTGCCCGGCGTGCCGCCTCGGAGCCTTCGCCGCGGGCCAGCTGCCCGATGACCCGGGAATCCGGCGAGTCGGCACGAGCGGGCGCCGACAGGGCTGCAGGCGCAGGGCTGTCCATCGAGCGGATCCACTGCTCGACCAATGCCACGGCCCGACTGTCCACTACACGCGAACCAATGTACGGCATCCGCGCGTACCCGAGCTTGGAGATGCGATACATCAGCACGCTGCGATACGGATCACCCGGCACCAGGATCTTCGCGTCGCGCATTCCGAAGGTCCCGATTCCCGTCCCCTTGTTCGTGTTCAGCTGGTCGAACGAAAGATCGCGTCGGAGGAAAATCGAAACGATCGCGTTCCCACCTGGATGGAGGCACATGGCGCAGTTCGCGTGCAGGTACGAACGGGCACGCGCGTCAAGCGGCGCGGCGGGATCGTGCGGGTCCACCAATGCCGCAGGGTCCGTGGCGGCGAGCGGCAAGACCGCGTCGACGACGCCGGCCGCGGCCAGCTGCTGCACGGGAGCGGGTTCGCCAGCCACGGCCGGGGTACTCAACTGGTTGCGGACAAAACCCAGCACGAATTGCGGCCCTGCATTGTGGCACAGCTTACATTCATTGCTGGCCTGGTAGTGCCAGGTACGTTCCGTACCTGCTCCGGGCGACGCAGGCATTACACCGCGCAGCAGACGCGTAGCGCCCAGCGACTCGACCAGGTCCGCATCGTCCTCCGCATCGCGCCAGCGATAGGTGTAGGGACGCCATGTACCCCGTTCGTAGTGCAGGATCTGCGTCTCGACGGCCTGGGATCTCCCGTCCGACAGTGGCAGGGTCAAGTGTTTGACGAACACCGTGCCCTCGGGATATTGCGCCGACTGGCCGAATTCCGCCGCCAGCTGGATGCGGTCCTGGCCGGGAACGGCCACCCACCGCTTCGAGTCCGCCCCGTCATTCCACTGCGCGACGCGGACGGCATAGGGTACGACCCCCGGCGCAGGTTGCAGTGGGGAGACGGAGGCGAACAGACCGGTCTCGCTCAACCGGCGAGGAAACTCTGCGGAACGATCCACCACGTCCGACGGCAGTAGCTCGTAAATCTGTCCGGTGAAGTCGTAGTCGAGCACGAACAGTTCGCCCGCGCTCCCTTCAGCAAATGCAATGATCCGCTGGTCGGTGTCCACCAGGGTCTGATGCGAGTAGGTGTCGTTCGCCTCGCGCCGCGTCGACCAGATTGTGCCCGTGATGTAGTCGCCGTAGACAAAAGCACCTTGCAGCGCCGAGAGCCTGGCACCGCGGTAAACCGGTCCGCCGATCACGGAATTAGCCTCGGTATGCGAGTGGTCGCGGACGGGCGGAAGAATCGGTGTGGGCCCGGGAGCCACTTCGATGCGCAGCGCCGCTCGGCCTTCCATGACGGGCCAGCCGCAGTTTCCGCCGCGCATGATCCGGTGAACCATCTCCCAGGTTTCCCAACCGTTGTCGGCGGCAAACACGTCGCCGGTAACCCGATCCACGCCGAACTTCCACGGATTTCTCAGGCCGTAGGCCCAGATCTCGCCGCGTGCCCCCGGTCGACCGACGAACGGATTATCCGAGGGGATGGCGTAGGCTTGTCCGGATTCCGGGTGGTCCACGTCGAGCCGCAGGATGGCGCCGAGCAGATCCGATATATCCTGCCCCGTCGTCAAGCCGTCCGGAGGATTAGGACCCGAGCCGTCACCCGTGGAAACGTACAGATACCCGTCGCGCCCGAACTCCACACATCCGCCGTTATGCCCCCCCGACGGCCATGTGATCACGACCAGCTCGCTGCCGACATCTCCCAGCAGCCTGCCATCGCTCTGGCGGACGACGTGGAACCGGGACAAGCGAGTATGTCCGTTGTTGCCCGGATGGACGTAGCAGGCGAAGAGCAGCCCGTTGCGCGAAAAGTCGGGATGCAGCGCGGCATCGAACAGGGACACGGTGCGGCTGGACAGCTCGCCGGTCAACCCCTCGCGCAGGTCGAGGACAAGTTCCGGTTCGGCCGCCGGACGCTTGGGCAGAGTGAGGATGCGGCCTCCCATTTCGGTCACCAACAGCCGCTCGGCCCCCGGCACTTCTTCCAGGCTCGTCGGCTTCTGGAACGTGGCCCTGGGAAAGGCCGGCACAAGCCGATAGGGCGATGGCGCTTCCGGTGAACCCTGTATCCGCG
Source organism: Pirellulaceae bacterium (assembly GCA_050186685.1). GTDB lineage: Bacteria > Planctomycetota > Planctomycetia > Pirellulales > Pirellulaceae > CAZFLF01. The sequence goes on along the minus strand of JBFWYF010000140.1, from coordinate 454 downwards.
ATGTAGTCCAAGCGGAACGCGGCTTGACTTCCTCGGCACACGTGCCGATGCCGATTCCCCCGGTCAGCACCGCCACAGCCGCCCACACTCCGCTTCGTCGTATGCGTCGACTCATGCGACCCGCCTCCCACCAAGTTCCTAAGTCGTTTGACCGGTAGCCGCAGCCGACTGCTGCGCTACCAGACGGTGACCACGCATCGAAACATCCGCAGTCGGCGCAGGCGAGGACGATCGCGGTCATGCCTCGCCTCCGGCAACGGGCAACACGACCCATGGCGGACCAGGCCGCGAGCCGCTTAGGGTGAAGCGCCGACGCACAACAGTTTGTGCCGTGTCCGCACGAGCAGTTTTCCGTCCGTGATGGCGGGGGTCGCGACGATGCTCTCGCCCATGTCATTGATCGCCAGTTCTTCCAAGTCCGGGCCGTCCGACAACACGGTGATCATGCCGTTCT
>JBFWYF010000139.1:0-11199 GCA_050186685.1 Pirellulaceae bacterium | reverse complement strand
ATAGTCCGAATAAGCGGTGCAGATCACGACCTCCAACCGGGGATCGGCCTGCCAGAGACGTTCAATCGTCTCGATACCATTCCAACCTGGCGGCATCCGCACATCGACCAGGGCCATCGCAAACGGCCGGCCGTCGCGCAGGGATTGTTCCACACGCTCCAGCGCCTCGGCACCTTGATAGGCGGAAACCAGCTCCAGGTCGTCCGGCCCTTCAGCCGGTGGCGGAGACGTGGCCGGCTCACCAAACAGCTCCTGCTCGGCGCTCCGCAGCCCATCGTCATCCGGTGCCGCGAGGATCTTGCGAATGTCCTCGTGAATGGACGGATTGTCGTCCACGATCAGGATACGGTGGCGGGGACCCGCAGGTCCCAATGGCGAAGTGACCATGGCTCATCACGTACGAAAGGGTCGAAATTGCCCGAATGAAGAACCATACGTCACCGCCGATGGCTCGTACTCGGAAGTGCGGAACCGCCTGGATCCTCCGTAGCGGATAAAGGGCCGGTAGCGGATGGTTCGGCCCGCTCACCGACGAGTCCCTGGCGCGGTTCTACGCGACTTGCCGCCCTGTCGCTCTCCACTGTGGGGCGCCGCAAGGCCGCAATTCGATCGTACAGTTGCTTGAGGCTCGCCGCGGAAAGAACGCACCCCACCCTCTTCCCACGGAGGAGCGTGGGCCCAGAGAAGTCCATTCCGGGGCGATCCTAACGCCGACGAGGAGGAGCGCTGTATGACGATCCGACGCCAATTGGCCACCCTGCTGGTGGCCCTCTCCCTGGCCATCGTGTTTGCCACCTATGCGATCCAGACCTGGATCGTGATGCCCGCTTTCGTCGAAATCGAGCGGCAGGGAGCCACTCGCAACATGGACCGATGCCTGGATGCCCTGCACCGCGACGTCGAACATCTCTCGAACCTCGTCAAAGACTGGTCAGCCTGGGACGATACCTGCCGCTACCTCGCAGACCGCAACGAAAACTACCACAAGTCGAACCTGAACAAAGAAGCGTTCGACCACGCCCACGTCAACCTCATCTGCCTGCTCGACACCGATCATCGGATTGTCTGGTGCGACACGCGCGATATGGAGACGCTGGAATCCATCGAGGTACCCGACCTGATCGAGCGCCTTCAGGTCCCGGACCCGCGCATCAACCTCCACACGGAGCTCGAAAGCGAGCGACGAGGATTTCTGCTGACCAGCCAAGGCCCCATGATGCTGGCGTCCCGCCCCGTGATCACCTCTCAAAACGAAGGCCCGATTCGCGGCACGGTCCTGATGGGCCGGTTCCTGACGAACGACGAGGTCGAACGGCTCTCGGCGCGAACCCATATTCCGCTGGAAATCTGGACCTTGCCGCGCGGGTGGCTGCCGCCCGACTTACGCCGCGCCGCTCAGGAACTGGGGGACCACCAACGACCTGTCGTACACAGCGAAGGCCACGGCACACTCTACGCGTACGCAACCGTCGACGACTTCTTCGGCAGCCCCCTGCTGCTGATCCGGGCCCGGCTTCCCCGGGACGTAACACGCGTAGGCGGAGTCGCGATGCGGGTCGCCACAGGGTGCAGCCTGGCGGGAGGTCTCCTGCTCGTCACCGTGCTCGGAATGGCCCTGCAACACCGGATCGTGCATCCCTTGCAGCAGTTGGCCCAGCACGCGGTCCGCGTGGGGCGAACCGATGATCTGAAAGCGCGGCTGAACTTCCGCCGGCAAGACGAAATGGGCATTCTGGCGAGAGAATTCGACGGGATGGTCCAGAGCCTGGCCGAGTCGCGCAAACGCGTCCTGGTGACGGCCCATCGCGCGGGACAGGCCGAGATTGCCTCCGAAGTGCTGCACAACGTGGGAAACGCCGTGAACTCCGCGAACTGCTCTGTGGAGTTGCTCGAAGAGCAGCTTCACCGCTCGAAGCTGCCCGGACTCAAACGTGCGGTGCAGTTATTGATCGACGAACGTGCGCAGCTCACCCGGTTCTTTCAGGAGGACCCGCGGGGCGAAAAGTGGATCGACTACGTCGTCTCGCTGCACGATAACCTGCAGCGAGAAAAAAGCGACGCGGCCGCCGAGATCAGCCGGCTCCGCGACACCGTGCGACATATTCGCGACGCGATTGCCGTGCAGCAGACCTATGCCGGCAAGTCCGATTTCCGCCAGGACGTCGATGTCGCCGCAGTGCTCGACGAAGCCCTGCAGTTGAATCAAGAGGAACTGCGGATCCGCCAGGTCCAGGTGACGGTCGACGTTCCGTCCCTGCCCGAGGTGCAATTGAACAAGAGCAAGATCTCGCAAGTGCTCGTCAATCTCTTGCGCAACGCCATCCAGGCCATGGAGACCACCCCCGCCGCCGAGCGGCGACTGCACGTCCGCGTAGGTGTCTTCGATGAACGCGGTCTGGAATGGGAAATCCAGGACAACGGATGCGGCTTTGACGCTCAGCTGCGCGGCCGCCTGTTTTCCCACGGATTTACGACGAAGCCCAGCGGGAACGGCTTCGGATTACATTTCTGTGCCAATGCGATCCAGGAAATGGGCGGCAGCATCTCGGCGGAAAGCCCCGGGCCGGGCCGTGGCGCCACGATCCGCATCCAGCTACCCGACGTGCTGCCTGCGGCCGCCCGCGTTTAGCCCCTTTCGCCCGCCGGGCACCGGGGCTTGAAAGCCCCGGCAGACGCCTCGGCCCTTCGGGCCTGGGGGACTCCGCCCCCGTGGCCCCTTTCGAGACCGTTTTGCGTCAGGTGCGCAGTTCGGTTAAATTGTGGACGCTTGGTGCCGGCCGTTCCTCGCCGGATCGTGACTCGCCCCGGCCCAGCTTCCTTCACCAGCCGACACGGTCGCAGACGGAGATTGCCTCTCCACGCGTCCGCATCCTCAAGCAGCGCGTCGAGAACCGCGCTTCGGAGAACTGATCCATGAACGAGAACCAGGGTACAGGATTAAACCGTCGGGAAGTCATCAAGAAGACGGGCCAGGCGGCCATGGTGACGGCGCTGGCCGGAGTGGCGATCCCGCACGTGCATGCCGCAGAGACCGGCCCCATTCAAGTGGCGCTGGTCGGGTGCGGCGGTCGCGGCACGGGAGCAGCCGGAGACGCCATGGCCAACAAGACTTCGCCGGTGAAGCTCGTGGCGATGGCTGACGTTTTTGAGAACCGGCTGGCGGTCAGCCACAAGTCGCTGAAGTCGCAGTTCGGCGAAAAAGTCGAGGTCGCAGACGACCGCAGGTTCCTGGGCTTCGACGGCTACAAGCAGGCGATGGATGCCCTGCGGCCCGGCGACGTCGTCATCTTGACCACTCCGCCCGCGTTCCGCTGGGTGCATTTCAAATACGCGATCGATAAAGGGCTCAACGTCTTCATGGAGAAGCCCATTACGGTCGACGGTCCTAGTACGCGTAAGATGCTGGCCCTGGGCGAGGAGTCGGTGAAGAAGAACCTGAAAGTCGGCGTGGGCCTGATGTGCCGCCACTGTCCGGCGCGCCAGGAGCTTTTCGAGCGCATTCAAAACGGCGAGATTGGCGACCTGCTGCTGCTCCGCGCCTACCGTGTCGCGGGTCCGACCGGGTCGGCCTTCGCCCGCGCCAAGCCGGAGGACATGACCGAGTTGATGTACCAGATCAAGAATTTCCACGCCTTCCTGTGGGCCAGCGGGGGCGGTTACAGCGATTTCCTCATCCACAACATCGACGAAAGCTGCTGGATGAAAGACGCGTGGCCCGTTGAAGCAAAGGGGTTCGGCGGCCGCCATTATCGCGGCGAGTACGTCGATCAGAACTTCGACACGTATACCACCGAGTTCACGTTTGCGGACGGCAGCAAGCTGATGCTCGAGGGCCGGTGCATGCCCGGCTGCCACCAGGAGTTTGCCAGCTACGCCCACGGCAGCAAGGGTTCGGCCATCATTTCCACTTCGTCACACTGGCCGTCGAAGGCTCGGATCTTCGGCGATCAGCGGCAAGGCCGAACGGACAAGCCCACGTGGCAGTACGGAGAGGAGAAGTACAGTCCGTATCGGAAGGAATGGGACGACCTGATCGGTGCGATCATCCGCGACGAACCGTACAACGAGGTCAAGCGTGGAGCCGAGGCAAGCCTGGTGACGGCGATGGGACGCATGGCCTGCCACACGGGCCAGATTGTGACGTTCCAGGACATGCTGAACCATGAACAGGAATTGGGACCGGGGGTCGATGCGCTGACCTTCGACTCACCGGCACCGGTTCGCGCGGACGAGCACGGCAAGTACCCGGTGCCGCAACCGGGGGTCATCACCGACCGGGAATACGCTTGATGGCATCCCGCTGGGCCGCGCTCACCTGGTTCAGCTTAGGCTGCGCCGTCACGGCAGGGGTAGCAGCCGCACCTTGGACACGTCACACGATCGATCGGTCGTCACGTGGCGCGGACGGGGTGCGGCTCCGGGACGTTAACGCCGACGGAGTGCCCGATATCGCGACGGGCTGGGAGGAAGGCGGCGTGGTGCGGGTCTACACCAATCCTGGTCCGGCGCACGTGCGTGGCCCTTGGCCGGCAGTGACCGCGGGAGCGGTTCGAGCACCCGAAGACGCCGTGCTCATCGACCTGGACGGGGATGGGGCGACCGATGTGGTGAGTTGTTGCGAGGCCGCCGAGCGGACCGTGTACGTTCACTGGGCGCCCGCGACGGCATCGCAGCACGCGGACCCAACTGCCTGGTCAACCGTTCCCTTCGATGCGACGCGCGGCAAACAGATGTGGATGTTCGCGCTGCCGTGCCAGCTGGACGAACGACATGGCAGCGATCTGCTGGTGGGATCCAAGGGGCCGAAGGCCACGATCAGCTGGCTGGAAGCCCCTGCCAATCCGCGCCAGACGAGTGCCTGGCGACTCCATTCGTTGCGGCGATCGGGCTGGATCATGTCGCTGCGACAGTATGACATGGACGGCGATGGTGACCAGGATATCCTGTTCTCCGACCGAAAATCGGAGACCCGCGGCGTCGCGTGGTTGGAGCATCCGGGGATCGAGGCCGTGCGTCGCGATGCGGCTTGGGCCGAACACACGATCGGCGGGTCGGATCGCGAGGTCATGTTTCTGGCCGTCCACGATCCAGGAACCGGAGCGGCACCAGCGATTGCCGCGGCGACGGCCGATGGCCCGTTGCTCGTTTTCGAGCGAGCGCGGCAGGACGCGGAATGGCATCGCGACGAGATTCCTCTGCCCCCGGGCATGGGCACGGGCAAAGGAGTCGCGTGGGGTGACATGGACCTGGACGGTACGATCGATCTCGTCTTTACCTGCGAACGGGCCGCGAGGCAACTCTCCGGAGTGGGTTGGCTGCGGCAGCATCGCTCACCGGCTGGCCGTGCTGAGCGGTGGCAGCCGTTCGACATCGGCGGCCCCGAAGGGGTCAAGTACGATCGAGTGGAACTGATCGACCTGGACGCGGATGGAGACCTCGATGTACTGACGTGCGAAGAGGCCGATAACCTCGGTGTCATCTGGTACGAAAACCCAGTGCGTTAATTGGACAGTGTGCTCCTTTCCGTGGTGAGAACGGTTCATGATTTCAGTCCGATCGAAGTTGGTGTCCCCTCCGTATGCCGTGCTGAGCGCGCTCATGTTGGCGATATGTGCGGCCCTGTTTACCGGACTCAACCACGCGGCCGATGCGGTGGCCAGTGGGCAGTGGCCGCAATGGCGAGGCCCTCAGGCCAATGGCCACGCCGTCGAGACCGAGGTGCCCTTATCGTGGACGCCGTCGTCGGTGGCCTGGAAGACAGCGTTGCCTGGCCGTGGTCATTCCACGCCGGTCGTCTGGGACCAGCGGATGTTTCTGACCACGGCGCTCGAAAAGGGCCGGCAGCGCGTCGTGCTGTGCCTGGACACGCGAGACGGCCGCCTCTTGTGGGACCGAGTCGCGTGGACGGGCGATCCTGAACCGTCGCATGCCATGAACGGCTGGGCATCGGCGACCTGTGCCACCGATGGAGAAGTCGTCGTGGCGTTCTTCGGACGCGGCGGGCTCCACGCGTATACGGTCGCGGGTGAACCGTTGTGGTCGGCCGACCTGGGAACATTCGAAGGACCGTGGGGCACCTCGGCCTGCCCGATCCTCGTCGGCGACCTGGTCATACAGAACGGCGACAGCGATGCGAACGCCTTCGTGGCCGCCTTCGATCGCAAGTCCGGCAAGCGCGTATGGGAGACCAAGCGTCCCGACAACCGCGGTTGGAGCACGCCGGTGCTGATCGAACGCCAGGGTCGCGCCGAGGTCGTACTGAACGGCCATACGGGCGTCACGGCGTACGATCCGGCAACGGGGAAGGAACTGTGGTTCACGCCCAGTGCCCGCGGGCGAGGCGAACCCACCGTGACCCGCGGCGGCGACCGGCTGTTCGTCGTATGCGGCCTCGCCGGCGACATGTATGCGTTGGACCTCGTGAGTGAGCCCGAGACTCCCGCCCGCATCTGGTCCGCGGCGCGTCGTAGCGGACGCGACCTTCCCTCACCGGCCGTTGTCGGCAACTTCGTGTTCGTCAGTTCGCTGAATGGCATCGCCAGCTGTTATGACGCAGCGACGGGAAAGGAACTCTGGAAAGAGCGGCTGGAAGGCCAGTTCAGCAGCTCGCCGATCGTGATCGGGGGACGTATCCTGCACCAGAACGAAGCGGGCGAGACGATGGTGATCGAGCCGGGCCCCACCTTCATGCTCATCGGGCGCAACTCGGTCGGAGGCGGCGCTGACGAGTTGTTTCGTGCCTCGCTGCTCCCGCTGCATGGCCGTATCTACGCGCGATCCGATCGCTACGTGTATTGCGTGCAAAAGTAGCTACGCTCGCGCCGCAGCTGCGTTCGCCAGTACGCGAGGGGGAGGCCAAGGCGTTCCCCCGGAGCCGACGTCGTGCGCCCCCTTTCTGGCGAAAGGGGCTACGAGCGACGAGCGCAGAACAGCGCGACACACCCCACGACCTCCACCTCGGACTGCGCATAGGAACGTGTCAGGCCGCGCGCGAGCGTCTCGAGGGAATCGGTAGCGTTATGGAAGATTCCGCGGCGGTTGTAGTACCCCATCAGCCAGCGGGCGGCCCGTCCGCGCCGGACGCCCTGGGCGAGCAACGTCGCGCCGAACAGAGTTCCGTCGGGACTCAACAGCCTTCGCAGCCGATCTAGCAAGACGACCTTGTCATCCGCATGCCGCGGCAGGCAGTGCAACAGGTACGTTAGGCCAATCGAATCAAAAGGCCCCGAGGAAGGCAGCGTCGGCGCCAGAATGTCGATGCAGCAGGCTTCCGGTACGTAGCGGGCAATGCGATGGGACGCGCAGTGGAGGCAGTGCGGGTTGGCGTCCCACAAGGTGATCCGCGGATCTGGCCGAGGGAATCGGCATCGGTCCAGGAAGTAGCCGGTACCCACGCCGATATCGAGATGATGAGCGGAGACGTGCCGGTCGTACCAATCGACCAGGCGTTGGGTGGGACAACGCCAGATCCAGGGATTCGAGAAACCGTGGACGAGCCGGTCGTAGGCGCGCAGGACGCGCGGCGTGTAGCAAGACCAACCGGCTGCGGTTTGCGTCATAGGTACCTCGTTAGGTCACTGTCCGCTGCCTCTATTCAATCGCCTGGACGAGGAATAACCTAGGCCCTGTCAACAAACCCTGACCCTCGCCCGGAGTACCGGGAGAGGGGACGCGATGAACCGCTTCGCGGTCAGTCAGATGGGTTTACTGACATAGCCTAGGTGGCTCGACGACGTCCGTCCACTTTTGCGAGGAACACTACTGTGACCGATTTGCACTGGACCGCTCGGCGATTGTCCCGTTGGGCGGGGCTGCTGCTGGCCGCGTGGCTGGCCGTGGGAAATGTACCGGGCAGAGCGGAGGACGAGCTCAAGCCGGCGACGCCCGACTTTCCCGAGGAGCTGGTGAATTTCGCACCGTATGAGCACAACCCGATTTTTACCGCGCGGGGACCGGGCCACTGGGACGAGCGCATCCGTGAGCGAGGCTGGATCCTGCGCGACACCGGCTTGTGGCGCATGTGGTACACGGGCTACCAGCCCAGCGGCACGATGAAGCTGGGTTATGCTACTTCGCCCGACGGAATCCGTTGGACGCGTTCCGGCGATGGCCCGATCTTCGACGAGGTCTGGACCGAGGACATGATGGTCGTACCCCACCAGGGTCGGCTGTACATGTTCGCCGAGGGACAGGGGGATCGGGCCCAGCTGCTGACGTCGGCCGACGGGGTCCAGTGGACTCGACAGGGAACGTTGGACGTGCGGATGGCCAATGGCGAACCGATCGCACCCGGCCCCTATGGAACACCCACGGCTTGGTACGCCGACGGACGGTGGTGGTTGCTGTACGAGCGGCGCGACGAAGCCGTGTGGCTCGCGTCGTCTCCGGACCTCAAGATCTGGACCAACGTCGACGACCAGCCCGTGTTGCGTCCGGGCCCTGACAAATACGATCAGCAATTGATCGCAGCGAACCAGCTGCTCTCGTATCAGGGTCGGTTTTATCTGTATTACCACGGTAAGGGCGACACCGGAGGAAACTGGACGACGAACGTCGCGACTTCCACGGACCTTCGTCACTGGAAGAAGTACGAGCACAATCCTCTGCTGCCCGTCCAAGCCAACAAGTCCAGCGGCATCGTGGTGCTCGACGGCAACCAGTTGCGTCTCTACACGATGCACAACCAGGTGCAGCTTCATTTCCCGCGTCGCTAAGAACAGGTCTTCCATCGATGTGGATTCTACGAGTTTGGCGAGGTGCCTGTGTTGGGTGCCTTCTCGTACCGTCCGTGCTGATAGCCGACCGGCTGGATTTGCGAGAGGCCGCCGTCGTGTCGCGTCCGGGACCGCTGCCGCCGGCGGAACAGATGGCGGCAGTCGTGTTAGCGGACGAGGTGGCTCGCCGTGGCGAGGTCCGCTGGACACGCGACACGGGGTTGGCGAGGAACTGGAGTCCGCAGATTCTGCTAGCTCAGCGCCGCGATCCTCCCGCGTGGCGCGACGCGATTCCGCCCGACGTCTGGGAGCATCCGATCCTGTCACGGGCGGAGGCCTATTGCATTCGCGTACTGCCGGGTAGTGAGCAGCAGGGATCACGGATTGTGATCGTCGGGTCGGATCCCCGCGGTCTACTGTACGGCGCAGGGCGGCTGGTGCGCGCGATCCACTTTGGCGTGGCGGGCGGCGTGTCGCTGGAGAGCAGCTGGTCATGTGCAACGGCGCCCGATCGAGCCATCCGTGGGCATCAGATCGGGTATCGCGCCCGGGCGAACAGCTGGGATGCGTGGACCGTGGATCAGTTCGATCAGTATTTTCGCGAGCTGATTCTGTTCGGCGCGAATTGCATGGAGAACATTCCGTTCCAGGATTCAAACGTCTCGGAGTGGATGAAGTATTCGCGAGCGGAGTTGAATGTCCGCTTCGCCGAGGCTTGCGCGCGCTACGACCTCGATCACTGGCTGTGGGTGCCAGTTGAATTCTCCGTGTCGGACTCGGTTCAGGCCGATGCTTTTCTCGCGCAGCAGGAGGCGCTGTACCGCGACTGCCCCCGGCTGGATGCCGTTTTCGTTCCGGGCGGCGACCCGGGGGGCAATCCGGCGAGCCAGCTGATGCCGTACGTGCGTCGCATGGCGGAGCGGTTGCAGCGTTACCACCCGCAGGCCCAGTTGTGGGTGTCTCTGCAGGGCATGAAAGGAGAAGACGTCGACGCATTCTTTGGTTACCTCGAGCGCGAGCGGCCGCAGTGGCTGGGGGGCGTGGTGACCGGACCCAGCAGCCCGCCCTTGGACGCGACACGTGCCCGCTTGCCTGCCGTGTACCGGCTGCGCTGGTATCCGGACATCACCCACATCGTCCGCTGCCAGTTTCCCATACCGTGGCTCGATCCTGTCTGGGGAGCGACACTGGGGCGCGAGCCGGTCAATCCCCGGCCCGAGGACTACCGAGCGATCTACCTCGCCAACTACCGTCACACGGATGGATTCCTGACGTACTCGGACGGAGTGCACGACGATTTCAACAAATGCCTGTGGCTGCAGATGGGCTGGGACCCGCGGCAGTCAGCCCGCGACATGGCCCGGGAGTATGCGAGCTGCTTTTTTGCTCCCGAACTGGCAGACCTCGGTGCCGACGCCCTGCTGGGTCTCGAGACCAACCTGCGCGGCGACGCGGCGAACCAGGGGTCCATCCCGGGAACGCTCCGCATGTGGCGCGAGCTGCAGGAACGCTTGCCGGCGCGCCGAGTGGACTGGCGGTTCACGCTGCACTTGCTGCGAGCCTGCTATGACACATACACCCGCGACCGGTACCTCGTGGAGACGGCTTATGAACGCGCAGCGCTCGACGCACTGGCGCGCGCCGGTCAGGACGGACCGGACGCCGCGATGGCCACCGCACGCGGCAAGCTCGCCCAGGCCGACATCGAGTGCAACCAGGGACTCCGCGACGAAATCGAACGACTGGCCGATTCGCTCTTCCGGTCAATCGGGCTGCAGACCAGCGTTCCCAAGTACCAGGCCAGTGGATACGAGCGCGGCTGCATCCTCGATACGCTGCACTACCCGCTGAACAATCGCTGGTGGTTGGAAGATCAATTCGATCGCGTCGCTCAGATGTCGAGCCGCCCGGACCAGCTCCGCCGGCTTCAGGAGCTCGCCGACTGGGAGAACCCGGGAGAACGCGGCTATTACGAGGTGCTGGGACATGTGGGACGCTCGCCGCGCATGCCCAAGCTGTTGCTGGCCGGAGACACCCTCCGCCACACTGACGATCTGCCCACGCCGACACAGCGAAATATGGGCGTCGAACGCCGCAACGTCCGATTCGCGTGGCACGTCTACCAGGACACGCTCATCCCGCTGGTCTACGACGCACTGGATCCGCACGGCCAGTACACCGTCCGACTGTTTGCCCAGCGCGATTCACCGCTGGTCATCGACGGCGTTCCGGCACGACGCATTCGCACTGGCGACCAGTTCGATCAAGTACTGGAGCAAGAATTCGAGGTACCCGCACAAGCCGTTCTGGATGGCCGTATCGAACTGTCTTGGCAACCGCTCGACCAGCGTCACCTCAACTGGCGCCAGTATCATTACGTTACCGAGCTCTGGCTGCGGCGGCGGACACTGTCGGGTGCTGAATAGTAGCGGCACGCGGTCCCCTCCGTTCCGAAAGCGACGTGGGTCAGGGCGTTAGCCCACCC
>JBFWYF010000138.1:0-11272 GCA_050186685.1 Pirellulaceae bacterium | reverse complement strand
TCGATCTGCGGTGACGTTGCCAAGCGTGTCGGCGTCGATGCTCCCGCCACCATTGTTGGGAACACCGACAAGACCGCCGTGCGTTTGCTTGCTCTGGCCCAGGAAGAGGGGAAGAGCCTGCACAAGACGCACAAATGGTCGGCGCTGATTCGCACCCAGACGGTGACCACGGCGGACGGTACGGCGACGTATGCGTTGCCGAGCGACTTCTACGCCTACATCCCCTCGACGGGATGGAACGATACCCAGAACCGCCCGATTATCGGCTCGCTGACGGGGCAGCAGTGGCAGTTCGTCAAGAACTCCGCTGCGGTATCGAGCGCGTTCAACCAGAAATTCCGCGTTCAATGGGACACGTCAAATTCAGCGCGTAGGCTGACGATCTATCCCACCCCCTCCGCAGTCGAAACCCTGTACCTCGAATATCTCTCGACCGACTGGTGCCAGAGTTCCGGGGGCACTGGGCAGTCTGCCTGGGCGGCGGACGACGATACCGGGAGGCTGGACGAAGAGCTAATCACCCTGGGGTTGAAGTGGCGTTACCTCAAGGTCATTGGGATGGTCTACGACATCGAGCTTGAGGAATACATGGGGCGGTTGAGAGCGGCAAAGGCGAACGATGCGCCGCCGACAATTCTCAGAATGAACGCGGGGTCTGGTGAAGTGTTCCCGAACCTCTCGGATGGCGGCTACGGCGCATGAACGTAGCGACCAGGAGACGCCCTCGGGGGCGGATGATCCAGGTATCCGCGCCCATCGGTGGTTTGAACACGCGCGATTCGTTGTCGGACATGAAACCGACCGACGCATACGTTTTGACCAACTGGTTTCCGACCGTTGGGTCTCTGGAGCTTCGGAAAGGTTTCGAGTCCTACGCAACCGGCGTCGGTGTCGGGGATGTGGAGACCTTGGCCGAGTACCATGTCGGAACGAACCGCAAGTTCCTCGCCTGCGGTGGAACTGAAATCTACAACATCACCGGTGGCGGGGCGGCTTCGTCGCTTGCATCCGGTTTCACCAATGCTCGCTGGCAGTGGGCGGCGTTCAATTCGTATCTGCTGATGTGCAATGGGGCGGATACACCCCAGGTTTATGACGGCTCCACCATTGCGGCATCGAGCATTAGTGGAAGTGGATTGACCGTCACCGAGCTGAACGGCGTTTGCGTGTTCAAGAATCGCCTGTTCCTGTGGGAAGAGGCAAGCCAGGACTTCTGGTATCTCGACGTGAATGCGATCACCGGGACGGCTACCAAGTTCCCGCTGTCCCGTGTTGCGGGATTGGGTGGGAACATCACCGCGATTGCGACCTGGACCATCGACGGCGGCGACGGCGTCGACGACATGCTCGTTATCGTGATGAGTTCCGGCCAAGTGGTGGTCTACCAGGGTACGGACCCGTCCGACGCTGCTGCATGGGGTTTGCAGGGCATCTACCACATCGGCGCACCGCTTGCTCCCAGGGGCGTTGTACGGGCTGCGGGCGACCTGATGATTATGACCAAGGCGGACTATTACAGTCTGTCTCAGGTTCTGAGGACCGGCGAAGAGAAAACCACCTCCACAAAGATTTCAGGCGCTGCGGCTGCGGCGGCAAGGTCGTATGGCGGTAACTACGGCTGGCAGGCGATCAACTACCCGAAGGGCAATCGGATCATCTTCAACGTGCCTCGCAACCCCTCGGTCACTTACGACCAGCATGTGATGAACACGATCACCCATGCCTGGACGAAGTTCGAGGGCATGAACGCAAGGTGTTTCGGCATCTACGACTCGAACCTGTATTTCGGCGGCGGTGGGGGAATCGTTTACCTCGCTGACGAGGGCTACAACGATGACGGCTCGAACATCAACAGCGAAGCCAGGCAGGCATGGAACCTGCTGAAAAGCGCCGGCAATAAACGCATCACGGCGATGAATCTGCGCATGGCTGCGGAAGGCACCGTCACCGTCGAACACGGACTTGCATACGACTACAAGGATTCCATCGTCACTCAATCCAACTCGTCGGTATCGAGCGGCTCTCCGTGGGACACGTCATCCTGGGACACCTCGGACTGGTCGCCGGAATCGACAGAGCGGGATCTGTGGGTCAACACGTCCGGCGTCGGCAAGGCTTTCTCGCTGCGGATGCGGATTGCCAGCCAGGACCAGGCCATTTCGTGGCACCGCACGGACTACATGTACGAGGAAGGTTTCGGGCTGTGAATGTCGTCATCCCGGCCGACGAAATCAGCAAGCGCCACGTTGCCGAGTGGGTCACCGCAAGGGTCGAGAATTTCGACGGCCCAAGAGGCTCCTACCAATCCCTGGGAGTTGTGGACAAGGACCGTTTGATAGCAGGAGCGGTCTACACGGACTACCGGGAGAGAACGAACCTGTTTGTCACCTTCGCGGCGGACTCACCGAGATGGGCCACGCGGGGAAATATCTACACCATCCTCGGCTGGCCGTTCGACCAGCTCGGCTGTGAGCGGTTGAGTGCGCTGGTTGTGAAAAAGAACAAGCGCAGCCGGAAACTTCTAGAAGGCTTGGGTTTCGTGCTTGAGGGCACGCATCCGGGGTGGTTCGGCCCTGGTACGGTGGCGTGTTCGTATGGGCTTCTGAGGCAACAATTCATGACGGGTCGATTCCATGGATAAGGGCGGCGGCGGCGGCGACGTGCAGATGGTCGATCAGTCCGCGTTGATCGCAGAGCAGGGCAGGCAGAACCGCATCACGCAGTTCACGCCCTACGGCAACCTCGTGTTCGGCAACATCGGCTCCAATGGAGCGTTTCAGCCGAGCACGAACAATCAGGCTGCGGTTCTGGAGGAAAGCCCGTACCAGCAGCGTTACCGGATGGGCAATGAAGATATCGGCTTGATGGCGCAGAACAACGCCGCAACCCGTGTCGGAAACCTCCCGCTGGCACCGATCGACATTTCCGGTCTGGCTCCCCGCATTGATAGCGTTGACTGGTCGCAGATCGACCCCGTGATGCGAGCGAATCAGTTCAGCCAGGACGCCGACGAGGTGGCACAGGCGACGTTCAACCGTTCCCTCGGATTGTTGCAGCCGGTATGGGACCGCGAAGATCGCCAGATGGAGACCAAGTTGGCGAACATGGGCCTCCCCATGGGCGGCGAGGCTTACAAAGGCGCGTGGGACGATTCGATGCGGAGGCGTTCTGAACAGCAGAGGACGCTCCTGGACAGCGCGGAAGCCGCGCGGGGTGCGGAGCAGTCTCGTTTGTTCGGCCTCGCTTCTGCTTCGCGCGGAACGCAGTTGCAGGACCAGCTTCAAAACATCGGCCTGTCCAATTCGTCTCGGGCTGCGGAGATCGGGGAACAGCAGTCTTTGCGTTCGACCGAGATGAACGAAATCCAGAACCTGCTCGGGACGAACTCGGCTCAGCCGATCAGCGCCAAAAACTACTTTGCGCCGACCAGCGTCGACGTGATGGGGCCTGCGTCTCTATCGAGCAACCAGGCGAACCAGCGAGCCGCTCAAGAGGCCCAGCAGGAACAGGCGATGATGCAGGGTGTCATGACCCTGGCGGCGACGGCGGCAATCCTCGCGTTCTCCGACGAAAACATGAAAGAGAACATCGAAGATACCGGCGACGTTCTCCCGCTGATCGAAAACATGAACGTCAAGAAGTGGAACTACAAACCGGAGTATCACAATTCCGGTCTGCCGAACGTGGACGGCAACCCGCACATGGGCGCGATGGCCCAGGAGATGAAGGAAAAGCTCGGCGTCGGTGACGGGCATTCGTTCAACGTAGTCGATCTGGCAGGTGTGCTGATGAAGGGCGAACAGGAACTTTCGCAGCGCATCAAGAAACTCGAAGCGAGGGCGTGATGGCCTTTAACGGACACGGCATTTATCTCGAAAACGGCAAGCAGGTCACGCAGCCGGGCACGCACTACGACCGGATGCTGGCGGGAAACTTCGGCCCGATGCCGAATCAAACGGCCCCTCCGGGCTTTCGCATTCCCGATCTCGCCTCTGCGGTGCAGAACGCCGGGCCTTCGGTCTCCGGGAGACTGCCGGTCAACAGTTCATTCTTTCCGCAAGGCGGGTTGCCGCACTCTCCCACACCCATGTCGCCGTTGAGCGATGCGGAACGACAGGCCCTTGCTGCGTTGATGAGCGGGCAGTTCGGCAATGCGTGGCAGATGTACGGCGGCTTCGGCGGTGGCGGCGGTTTCGGCGGCGCGGATGCCGGTGGCGGAAGCGGAGCCGGCGGCGGCGATGCCGGCGGTGGCGGCGGCTTTTAACAAAGGACCAAAACAATGATGCAAGGCAACATGAACTCGCCGCCGAATCCGATGGCGGGCAATACCCAGGCCCCTGGGATCCCACAACAGCAGTTCAACCCGCAGGACCTGGCGAAAATCCTGACCATGGGCCAGCAGGGCACCGGGCAACAGGGCAACTTCATGCAGATGATGATGCAGATGCTACCGATGATCCTCGGGGGCATGAAGGGGCAGGGCATGGAGTCCGCGATTGGACAACAGCCGCAGCAGCCTCCGCCGCCGATGAACTTCACCGACGCACCGATGTAGGTTCCAAATGTGGGATCAGACGGGCATTCCGCTCGGAGAGCCGAGCGGCGACTGGAAAGCGGACATTGCGCGCACGCTGTTGCAGCAGGGTCAACAGACCAAGCCGCAACACTGGTTGCAGGTTCTGGGCGGCATCGCTCAGTCGGCAACCGGCGCGTACATGCAGAACCAGGCGTCGAAGGACGACGAACAGAGTTTCCAGAAGGCGCTGGCTGCCTTTTTGCAGCCGAACGCACCCGGAAACCAGCCGGTCGATCCGTCGCTTTCTCCCGAGCGCCCCTCGGGGCCCGGAACTACACCGACAATGCCGGGCACAACTCCGCAGTCGCCGTACAACCTCGCTGCACTGGCGCAACTCGGCCCGAAGTATCGCAACTTCGCCTTGCAGCAGATGCTACGTCAGCAGGAGAAGCAGGACGATCGCTCGTGGACCGAGAAGCGCGACGAAAAGGGCTTCGACCGCGACAAGGAAATGCTGCGGTATAAGGAGGATTTGCAGGCTCAGCGCGAAGCGCGTGCGAGGGCCAATCAGCAATCCGAATTGCAGCGCCTGCATGGAATGCTGACCACGGAAGTCCGCGCGGGACGGATGAAGGCCGACGAAGCGACCGAGATTTATCAGAACAAGGTCCGCGAACTGAAAGGCCAGAGGCCGTTCGAGCCGAAATCGGATGTGGGCAAGGAAGCCTACGACCTGAACGAAATCGCCAATCGTTGGGGCAAGGACTCGCAGCAGTACAAGGACGCGCAAGCCAAGATCGCCGCGAAGGGTCAAAAAGACATCACCATGGGCGAGGACAAGGCGCGCGACGACTGGCGCGTCGATACGAAAGATTACGTCACGACCCGGAACATGGTGGACCGGATCAGGGGCGCGAAACAGGACGCGGTCGGTGACTTGGTCACCATCTATTCGTTCATGCGCTCGCTCGATCCGACATCGACGGTTCGGGAAGGCGAATTTGCAACCGCACAGAACACGGCCGGCGTCGATGACCGCATCCGCAACCTCTACAACAGAGTTCTATCCGGCGTGCGGTTGACCCCGGAACAGCGCAAGGGGTTTTCCGAACAATCCGAAATCATCATGCAGAAGGCCGAACAGCGTTACCGCCAGACCGAGAAGCAATATCAGGACTTGGCGAAAACGCGCGGATGGAACCATCGCAATTTCATCATCGACTATAGCGGCAACCCCCAGAAAACCCCCGGCCGCATCCGTTATGACGCGCAAGGAAACCGCATCCAATGAGAGAAGCGGAACTGCCTGACGGCACCATCCTGGAGTTCCCGGACGGGACTCCCGACGAAGTGATGGACCGCGCCGTCAAGAAGGAAATGGGTTTGATGCCGAGGGCAGACGCGCGCCCGGAGCCGAAGCCCGATCCCGCCGCAGACGAACGGATGATGATCGAAATCAACCAGGGCACGCGCGACGGCGTCGATCCCGCTGCGGACAGAACGCAGCCGGGCGTCAAGATCATCCCGAAAGACTTGATTCCCGCCGACCAGCTAAGGCCCGACATGACCGGCCCGTCCGGTCCCCGCCCCGGTGTGTTCGACGTGGACCATTCGGGCTACCGGATGAAGCTGAAACAACTCCCGAACGGCGACTACGAACTCTTGGACGCGGAGCAGCTTCAAGCGCCCGAACAGCAGAAGCAATCGACCCTCGGAAGGCTCGGGGACGCGGCGTTGAGGGGCATCAACCGGATGCTCCCGGACCAGTCCGACATGCCGCTCGATGCGAACCAGGCGGCTATCTGGGCGCTCAAGAATCCTGGGAGAGCAGCACAATCGACGCTCGGTACTGTGGCAGCACCGTTCAACGCGCTCGGTCCTTTGGCAGGACAAGTGGCAACCGAGTTCGGTGCCGATCCGGGCATGTCGAAACGACTGAGCCGGGATGTGGACGCGGCGTTGCAGGTTTCGGCTGTGCCGGGGACGGCTGGCATTCGTCCGATTAGCCTTGCGCCCAAGGGCATTTCAAACGCGACGGTGCAGACCGCAAGAGACTTCGCGCAAACCGGCACCAAGCCGATGGTCGGTGACATAACCGGTGGGCTGGCTTTGCGCACGGCGGACGCAACGTCGTCATTCTTGCCGGGCGGCTATACGGCATCACGCTGGCGAGCCAGGACCAACACCGACGCGCTCTCCAAAAAGGTTGACGATGTAATCGGGCGGCTCACTCCCGAGGGCGTCTCTGCTGCCACGGTAGGGCAGGGCGTGCAGACCGGTGCCGAAGTGTGGGTCAACCGGTTTCGCGGGCAGGCGAAGAAGCTATACGACGAAATTCGCCTAGACCCCGAAATGCCGGCGTCCACGCTCAACACAACGACCGCGTTGCAGAAGCTGATTGCTCCTGTGCCGGGTGCCGAGCGGACCAGCGAAATCCTGCTCAACCCGAAAGTAAAGAGCATCGCAGACGCATTCCTGGCCGACACTGCGGGGACCGTCCCCGGCGCGACCAAGATGCTGCCTTTCGAGACATTGAAGGATTTGCGCACCCGCGTCGGAGAATTGATCGCCACGAAAGACATTGTCGTAGATGTTCCGCGCGCTCAATTGAAGAAACTCTACGGGGCGTTGTCGGACGATATGCGCGAAGCCGCCAAGGCTGCGGGGCAAGAGCGCCAGTTTGACCGCGCGAACAAGTTTTGGCAGTTGGGGATGGAGCGGATTGAAAAGACGATCCAGAAAACCGCTGACGCAAATTGGCCCGAGCAAATTACCGCTGCGATCCAAAACGCCAGCAAGCAGCGCCCCACGGAACTTGCCAACCTGATGAGTTCGCTACAGCCGGAACAGCGGAGGCAGATCGCCGCTTATGCGCTTCGCCAAATCGGCAAAAGTGATTCTAAGACCACCGAAGAAGCATTCAACATCGCCAAGTGGGCGACTGACTGGAACAAAATTCCGGCCGAAACCAAGGACATTCTATTTCGTGGGGCCAAGGACATCCGCGCGGACGTTGAACAGATCGCGCGGGTCACCGACAAACTTAAATCAAGCAGCCGCGTGCTTGCGCAGCCCTCCGGCACAGTAGCAGGGACGACGCACAGCGCCGCCGCATTCGGGGCATACCAGGACTGGCAAGAAACAGCGAAAGTTCTCTTGATCGGCCTGGGGTGGCAGGCCACGAGTCGCGGCATTGCGTCGGCAACGACAAACGCGGTCATGGCGAGCGACAAGGCGCGGCAATTGGTCGGCAACCCGACATTTCTTCGCTGGCTCTCGCAGGGCACTAGGGTGAACGCACAGAGCCTGCCGGGACACGTCGCCAAGCTCGCAATTCTCGCTAGGGAAATGAAGCCCGAGGATCGCGCGGCCGTCTCGGAATACTTGCAGGCGATCAAGAAACAACTCGCAGAAAATAAGGACTAGTCATGGCTTGGAATGGCTCGGGCACGTTCAGTCGTTTGTACGACTGGACGACGGATCGCGATGCGGCAATCAAAATCCTCGCGTCTCGGATGGACGAAGAGGATGACGGGTTTGCCACAGGCATAACCGCGTGTCTGGCGAAGAACGGCGAAAACTCCGCGACCGCGAATCTCAATCTCGGCGGCTTCAAGTATACCAACGCAAGCGCGTCGATCTCGGCGCGGACCGATCTCACCCCGGTCGGCGTGGTGCAGGACGGCGGGCCGAGCTACGCGGCGGATTCGGGTGCGGCGGACGCTTACGTGATTGCGCTGTCTCCTGCGATCACCGCCTACGTCACGGGGATGGTTATTCGGTTCAAGGCCACGAACCTGAATACCGGGTCGTCCACCATCAACGTCAATGGGGTCGGCGCGAAAACCATCAAGAAGTTCAACGACCAGAACCTTGCTGCGGGAGATATCGAAGCCGGGCAGATCGTCGAGTTGATCTATGACGGCACGAACATGCAGATGCTGTCTCCCGGTGGGGTGACTCCGGTCATCAGCGGGTCTGCTGGTGTTTCTGTTTCAGCCGGCAACGCGACGCTGAACATCACCGGATTGACCGCAGAGACCGCCCTTGCCGTGGGCGATGAAATCCCGATCTACGACCTATCCGAGACCGCCAACAACAAGATGACGGTCCAGAACTTCTACAACGGCATCAGCGTGCTTACGGCGGAAACCTCCCCTGCAACGGGCGACTCGTTCCTGATCTACGACGCATCGGAAACCGCGTCGAACATCATGACGTTCGAGAATTACTTGAAAGTCATCAACGGACTGACGGCCGATGGCTCCCCGGACACCGCCGCCGATTACGTTGTGACGTATGACGCAAGCGCCAGTGCGCCCAAGAAGGTTCTGCTGAACCTGCTGGGCGTGGTTGGGCCGTTCAGTTCAACGTCGCTTTATACATCGACCGACCAGACGATTACGGCGGCCGGCTCCCTCACCCTGGCGCACAATCTGAGTTCGACGCCGAAGTTCATTCAAATCTCGCTGGTCTGCCAGTCCGCAAACCTCAATTACAGCGCTAACGATGTTGTGCCGATTTCATGGGGCCACGGCAACGCAATGAACAACAACATCACCTGCACGCTCGATGGAACAAACGTCAACGTGCGAATTGGCAGTGGCACAAACGTTATGGCGATCGGCAACAAGACCACGGGTGGCAGTGCCGATATCGACATCACGAAATGGAAACTCCGCTTTTACGCTTGGTACTGAGGACAACATGCAGAAACACTACGTAGACGCGAACGGCAAATTTCTCGGCTCGTTCGATTGTTCGGCGCTCCCCGCAGACAAACAGGCGGCTTGGTTTGCCAAGTACGTTCCCCAAGGTGCCGTTGAAGTCCAGGCCCCGCCGAAAGACGGCCGTGCAACCTGGGACGGCGCGAAGTTCATCGAACCCGCTCCGGAAGCTCCCAAACCGACGCTTGAAGAAGAAATCGCCACGCTGAAAACCAAAATCGCGGCACTCGAAGCGCAGCCCGTAAAATGAAACGGCGACTGCTCGATATCTCGGTAGAGGCGAGACTAGACGCGCTTGAGGCAGAACCGGCGCTCACTATCCCGGCGTTCGGCGGGGCGAATTACTTCATCCGGGTGAACGCTGGGCAGACGGCGTTCGAGTATCGCTCTCCCGCGCAAGTTCTGTCCGATATCGGCGCACAAGCCTCGGACGGGGAGTTGACCGCAATTGCAGGGCTGGTGTCGGCGGCCGACTCCGTGCCGTATTTCACCGGGTCCGGTACGGCTGCGTTGGCAACCTTCACATCGTTCGGCCGGTCATTGGTTGACGATGCGAATGCTGCGGCGGCACGGGCAACGCTCGGCTCGACCACGGTGGGAGACGCGGTGTTTATCGCCGTGGACCAAGCGGCGGCGCAAGCGGCCCTCGGTGTCGGTGCGGGCGGCGGCGACCTGCTGGCTGCGAACAATCTGAGCGACGTTGCCGACGCTTCGACGGCGCGCACGAATCTCGGGCTTGCTATCGGAACGAACGTACAGGCTTACGATGCCGAATTGGCTGCCGTTGCCGGGCTAGTGTCCGCTGCCGATAAAGTCCCGTATTTTACTGGCTCGGGCACGGCGGCTCTTGCGGACTTCACGGCTGCTGGCCGCGCATTGATGGGCGACGCCGCAGCTTCAAACCAGCGCACAACGCTTGGGCTTGAGGCGGGCGGCGCGGGCGATATCTGGGTCGAGAAGGGCGGCGACACGATGACCGGGGCGCTGATAACGCCCGCTGGAACGGTCGGCTCGCCTGCGGTCGGCATCGGTGAATCGGATTCGGGTTTCTATCGGATTGCGGCCTCGCAAGTCGGACTGAGCCTGAACGGCGTCAATTTGCTCGACGTGCGCGGCGAGGACAGCACAACTCCGGTCACGTTCAATCTTGGGGCTGGAAACGCGCCCGCGTTTCTGATTACGAACACCAGTGCTGGCACGCAAGGCCCGGTTCTCAACCTTTACCACAACTCTGCCAGCCCGGCGGTTTCTGACTCGCCTGGTCAAATACAGTTCATCGGGAAGGATAGCGGAGGGAATCAGGCGACTTACGCGGCGATTACATCCGCCATCTTGGACGCCACGGATACGTCCGAAGATTCGGCAATGTTCCTTTATACCTTGTCGGGCGGTTCTAGCGCAGCCAGGATCACGATATCGAACGGCGTGCAGATCGGCGCGCCGACCGGCGGCGCGCAGGGCAATGGCACGATCAACGCGACCGGGTACTATCTCAACGGCGTGACCATGGTGCGGCCGGTCGATGTGGTCTACCAGGGCCAGGCGTCGGTGACCTGGACCAACATGCCGGCGGCCGATACCAATTTCGGCGGCAATTCATCGCGCATCACCCGGTTCGACCTGACCCCGTTCACGCAGTGCCGGCTGGTCGTCAACAAGGCCGGCACGGCCGCGAATGCCGGCGCCAAGCTGCATCTGCGCTACTACACCGCTTCGTCGTTGACGGTCGGCGATTATCTCCAGATCGGCACCAGCGAGGTTTCGGTCGCGGTCGACACGACGAACACGATCCTCAGCAGCTCCTGGATCGACCTGGCGTCAGGCGCCAAGGCCGATGTCTATCTCAACGTGGTCGGCTCCGGCGGCGACGGCGCGATTAGTCCGGTATTCGGCACCATCAAGATGCAATTCAGGTAGGTGACGCATGAGCTACTTCGTCGACAAGGACGGGCGCTACCACGGCCGCACGGCGCGCGCCGAGGCAACCGATATCGAAGTGCCCGGCCCGCCGCGCGACGGGCGGATGATC
>JBFWYF010000137.1:0-11292 GCA_050186685.1 Pirellulaceae bacterium | reverse complement strand
TGTGCTCTTCCGATCTCGATGGTCACGCTCGTTAGACCGGCGCGGGTGCGTCGTTCGGCTCGGCGGCGTGGATCGGGGAATGCCGCAGGATGGCGAGCGACCGGGCTTCCGTCGTGTACTTCGCCTCCGCATTCAGCTCAATCGGCGTCGCAGCGGGACGCGACGAATCCAACACGAACTCCCATGGGTGACGATCCGGCGGCGGCGGGAGCGTGAACTCAATGGGCTCGTGATGGGAATTAAACAGGATCAGCAACGTGTCCCCTACAATAGTCTCCCCGTGGCTGTTCCGCTCGACAATCGCATCTCCGGCCAAACGGACGGACACCGCACGCACAAAACCGGCGTTCCAGTCCTCGTCGGTCATCTCTTGCGCCGCCGGGTCGAACCAGGTGATGTCCTTGATTTCCGATCCGCGTAACGGTCGCCCCTGGAAGAACGTGCGGCGACGCAGCACCGGCTGCTCCTGCTTGAGCCGGATCAGGCGGCAGACAAAGTCGCACAGTCGCTGCTGTGATTCGTTTAAGTCCCAATTGATCCAGGTGACCTCGTTGTCCTGGCAGTAGGCATTGTTATTGCCCCCTTGCGAGTGCCCGAACTCGTCACCGGCCAGCAGCATGGGGACCCCCTGAGACGCGAACAACGTCGCCATGAGGTTGCGCATCTGGCGTTCGCGGAGATCGTTGATGGCCTGGTCGTCTGTCGAGCCTTCGGCTCCGCAGTTCCAGCTCTGGTTATCGTTCGCGCCGTCGCGATTCTCCTCGCCGTTTGCCTCGTTGTGCTTGCCGTTGTAACTGACGAGGTCACGCAGCGTGAACCCATCATGGCAAGTAACGAAGTTGACGCTCGCATAAGGACGCCGCCCGCTGTGTTCGTACAAGTCGCTGCTGCCGCATAGTCGCGTGGCGAATTCGGACACGGTTCCACCGTCCCCCTTCCAGAACCGGCGTACGCAATCCCGGTACTTGCCGTTCCATTCCGTCCATCCCACCGGGAAGTTCCCTACCTGGTAGCCGCCTTCGCCCAGGTCCCAAGGCTCGGCGATCAATTTGACCTGCGACAACACCGGGTCCTGGTGAATGATGTCGAAGAATGCCGCCAGGCGATCTACTTCGTGCAGTTCCCTGGCCAGCGTACTGGCCAGGTCGAACCGGAAACCGTCGACATGCATGTCCAGCACCCAGTAGCGGAGACTGTCCATGATCAGCTGCAGGACGCGGGGATGTCGCATGTTCAGCGAATTCCCGCATCCCGTGTAGTCCATGTAATAGCGGGGTGCGTCCGCGACGAGCCGATAATACGCCGCATTATCGACTCCCCGGAGCGACAGCGTCGGGCCCAGGTGATTTCCTTCGGCGGTGTGGTTGTAGACCACATCCAGGATGACCTCGATGCCAGCGGCATGGAGCGCACGCACCATCGTCTTGAATTCCCGGACGGCAGCGGCGCCGCCACGCGACGAATAACGGAGATTCGGCGCGAAGAATCCGAGCGTGTTGTAACCCCAATAGTTGACCAGGTCCTTTTCTACGAGATAGCGGTCGTCCACATGATGATGGACCGGCAGCAGCTCCACCGCTGTAACTCCCAGGCGCTGGAAATGCCGGATCGCCGCTTCGGAGGCCAGTCCGGCGTAAGTACCGCGAAGCTTCGACGGCACCTCCGGATGGAGCTTGGTAAAGCCTTTGACATGCACCTCGTAAATTACCGTATGGTGCCAGGGGGTGCGCGGACGCCGGTCGCCAGCCCAGGTGAAGGCGGGGTCGATCACAGCTCCCAACGGCGCAAACGCCGCGTTATCTCGGTCGTCAAACGATAAGTCGGCTTCCGGATCGCCAATGCGGTAGGCGAACAGCTCGTCCGACCATTTCACCTTGCGGACGATCGATTTCGCGTAAGGATCGACCACCACCTTGTGAGGATTGAAACGATGCCCCGCACCCGGATCGTAAGGTCCGTGGACGCGGAAGCCGTACAGCTGGCCCGGCTCCACGTCAGGCAAGTAGCCGTGCCATACCATGTCGGTCTGTTCGGGCAGCGCAATGCGCGCTGACTCAGTCTTCGCGCGGGCATTGTCAAACAGGCACAATTCCACCTTCGTGGCGTGCTCCGAGAAAAGCGCGAAGTTCGTGCCGCTTCCTTCCCACGTTGCCCCTAAGGGATACGGTTTGCCGGGCCAAATGCGCATGACGTGACTCTCGTGGAGGTCCGGCACCCCGCGATCTCCTCCGGTTAGTCCATCGCACGACGCGATGCGGATACCATTCCGCCTGCCGAAGGCCAGCGACGCACCTCGAGACTATCATTCCGCAGCCAGCGCCTCCTGTCGAGGTGGCATGAGAAGCATCGGACACGATACGATGTTTCGCGGCTCGAGAATTGAACGATTCCACACCATGTTGGTCGCCCTAGCGTCTATGTCTCACCACGTTAGCTCCGTCCGCTGCTGCGTACCATCACTCCCCTCGTCTGCCGCGAACCCCGATGGGGCATCGGCTCCGATGGTTCGCCGGATTATTCGAGTCGCAGCACCCCGGCTGCTGGCCGGCGCGATCCTGTGGGTCGCCACCGCCAACTTGCCGGCTCAGGACAATCGCGGCGGAAACAAGGTCACCGCAGCCGCCCTCCACTCCCTGAACCTCGCGGTGCTGACCGATGCCGAACAGCAGACCGCGGCCACCCTGCTCGCACGCGATCTGGACGCCAGGTACTCCGCTGCGTCGCGTCGCGAAAGCGCCGACTGGCAGTCAGTAACGACCAGGGAGGCTTGGGAACGGTTCCGCGACATCCGTCTCAATCGTCTCCGCGCTTCGCTGACCGGGCACGACCTGTTGGACCGTTCACGCCGCACTCGGGAAACCCACTCGACGGGAACCGTTACGGGTCCGGGATACCGCATCGAACGGCTGGTCTGGCGAGCCGCGCCCGCGGCCGCGGTCACCGCAAATCTGTACTTGCCCGCTCGCACGGCCGGAGATGCGCGCGCCCCCGCCATCGTCGTGACCCACAGTCATCACAATCCCAAGTCGCAGGGTGAACTTCAGGATATGGGCATCCTCGGCGCCCGAGCGGGCTGGATTACGCTCGTCATGGACATGCTCGGACACGGTGAGCGGCGACAGCATCCGTTCGCCTCCGCCGATAGCTTCCCGGCCCCGTTCGCCGTGGGGCGCCAGGATTACTACTTCCGCTACAACACGGGTGTCCAGTTGCACTTGATCGGCGAAAGCCTCATGGGCTGGATGGTGCACGATGTGATGTGTGGGATCGACCTGCTCGCACAGCGTCCCGATGTTGATCCGGACCGGATCCTGGTGTTGGGCGCCGTGGCCGGAGGCGGCGATCCGGCTGCCGTGTCCGCGGCGCTGGACCAGCGCGTACGCTGCGTCGTTCCTTTCAACTTCGGGGGATATCAGCCGGACTACCCGATCCCGGAAGATGCGGAAGAGTCGATGTACTATTTTGGCGTTGCATACTGGGAGACGACACGATGCCTGCGGCTGGGAGCTCGGGACGGATTCGCACATTGGATGATCGCCGCCTCGGTCGCACCCCGAGCGCTGATCTGCGGGCACGAGTTTGCCTGGCCCCGGGCCGACGACCCGACGTGGCCTCGCATCCAGCGCGTGTTCGCGTTGCACCAGGCCGAGGATCGGTTGGGGGTGGCCACCGGACGAGGGTCCTTGCGCGGCACTCCGCCCGAGAGCACTCACTGCAATAATGTAGGTCCCGAGCACCGCCAGGGGATCTATCCACTCTGGCAGCAGTGGTTCGATATGGCGCCACCGCCCGCGCCGTCAACCGAGCGCCACAGCCCGTCCGAACTGCAGTGTCTTACGCCGGCGCTCGTCGAGGCGCTCCCTGTGCGGCCCGTTCACCAGCTTGCCGCCGACTTGGCGACCAACGACCTGCGGCAAAGCCAACACCATTTCCGCCAACTTCCCAGCGGCGAGCGGCGCTCCCACCTGCGAGCTCAGTGGGCACGTTGGCTCGGCCCGTGCGAACCCTCGACCGGACGCGTCATCCGCACGGCCGAGTCGGCTGGCAAAGACTGGATCCAACATTCCACCCTGCTGGAAACGGAGCCCGGCACCCTCGTTCCTCTGGTGGTTCTCCGCCCTGCCCCACCGCCATCGACTGACAAATCCTCCAACACGACGGTCCTGCTGTTGGCGACTGCCGGCAAGGACCGTTTGCTCGCGGAGCGGGCCGACGAAATCGCCGAATTATTGAACCACGGACTGAGCGTGGCGTTGGTCGACGTGCGCGGCACAGGCGAGACGAGCGTGGGCAGCGATGCCGGGCCTCAGGGTGCCACCTGCACCTATTCCATGCGGGCTCAGCTGTTCGGAGAAACGTTATTGGGTCAGCGGTTGCGCGACTTGAGAACTGTGTTGCGGCACCTGCGGGGCGGCCAGCCGGCATCCGACCTGCCTCCCGCGGGAGCCTTCGTCCTCTGGGGTGATTCGCTCGCCGCGGCTAATCCACCGGACCGATCCCCGGCCGTCCCCTGGCGCGTCGCTAATCCGAACACCTACTCCGAACCTGGCGGCGCCCTGCTCGCGCTGCTCGGTTCCGTCTTCGAAGATGATGTCGTCGCGACGGTGGCCCGGGGCGGATTGATCTCCTACGCCTCGATCCTCGACAGCCCGTTCTTCTACACGCCCCATGCAGCGCTGCTGCCAGGCGTGCTGCAGGCGAGCGATATCCCGGCGCTCGTCGCCGGCCTGGCCGATCGACCACTCCGGTGGGAGCGAACGGTAGACGGACTCAACCGCCCGGTATCGGCGACGGATCTCCACGCAGAAGTGGCCGACTGGCTGGAACCCGACCGTTTTCCCCCAGTTCCACGGTGGTCGCTGGGCGCCGCCGATGCGGACGCCCAGCTGGCGGTCGACTGGTTGGTGGCCCAACTGCCCGGCTCGCTTAAGGAGCGGGAATAACCGGTAAATTAATCCGCGACGGATACCGCCGACTGTGATGAACCGTGTTGGTGGCAGCCACAGTTCGGCGATGACGATTCAACGGCTCGCCTGTATTAGGATTCGGATCGAAACGAGGGAAATTACTGCTCGAGACATCGACCCGGATCCGGTGTCCCTTCTTGAACACGTTCGACGTGGGATATAGTCGAATCGTCACTTTTACGACCTGTCCCGGTTCCAGCAGCTTCTCCTGATCCAACGATTCGCGGAAGCGGGTCCGCAGGATGCCGTCCCCGATATTCAAGTCGAAGCCGCCCGGAAAATCGGCACTCGGCGGATAAACGTCGATCAGCTTGGCGGTGAAGTCGGTATCGACCGCCGATGAAGAGACCCACAGGTCCACCGTCAATTCACCCGTGACCTCGAGATCCTCGGCGAGCGGTTCCGAGCGGAATACGACCACATCCTTGCGCGCCGAGAGAGGAATCGGCTGCTGCCAGTTCCAGACATGCGGACCTCCTCGCTGGTCCCAGGCCCCCTGCAACAGGATCTCGTCTCCGGACGAGATGTTGCCGCCAATCGTCGGTACCGGATCGGCGGGATCGTATTGGAACGTCGTGCTGGCACCCTCGACCTCGGGTGCGGATTCCGCGAGCCGCCCGTCGGGTTGCAGATGCCACGCCACGTAACGCGTCCGTTCCAGCGGCCACGTCGTTTCGTTGCGCCAGCTGCCCCCGTGGAACAACTTCCCGTTCTCTGTCTTGTGACCGTCCCCGGTTCCCATCACAAAGAGGCGTACGGAGGTCTCGAACGGAGCCTCACGGCCCACGGAATTGCTGACGTCGTTGAGCCACCGATCGAACCACTCGAGGCGCCAGGCCAGCGGGTCAGCGATCGCGGCATCCGCACCGAAACTGACCTGTCCGTGTTCAAAACTACCTTGCTGACCATGGATCCAGGGCCCCATGATCAGGTACACGGGACTTTTGAGGCGTTGGCTCAGCACGCGGTAGTTGGCCGTCGTATTGCTCGCCCAGGAATCGTACCATCCTCCCACCAGGTAGACCGGCATGTCCTGGTAGCGCTGGGCATGGTCGATGATGTTGTTCTGAGCCCAGAATGCATCGTTCGCGCCGTGTTCCATCGCGCCCACGAGCCATTCTTCATATTCGGATGCCAACTGGAGTGGGGTCGTGCCAGGACGCAAGGGCAACAGACCGAGATAGCTGCGCCGGATCTTGGCAGCTTCCTGGAGCATGTCCCGCGTTCCGGGATCTCGCGCGGCTCGGCTGCCTCGCCCCGCGTTCAGGAAGATCCAGTTCCAGAATCGCATCTCGAAGGCCCCACCGTTGCGCATACTCGCGTAGCCCATATTGCTGACCGCGTCGACCGGAATGATGGTCTTCAGAAACGGTGAACCCTCCATCGCCAGCGCGTGCTGTGTTCCTCCGACATAGGAGGTTCCGAGCATGCCGATGCGCCCGTTCGACCACGGCTGGCGCGAGATCCACTCGGCGCAGTCAGCCCCATCGGGACCGTCGTCCGTCATCCAGTGCCAGATTCCTTCCGACTTGTATCGTCCGCGGGTGTCCTGCGCGACGAAGACATACCCGCGCGCCGCAAAATACTCGCCCAGCGCTCGGTTGCCGCTCTTGTCGTAAGGCGTGCGGGTCAAGATTACCGAACGGCGGTCGGACGACGCGCGATCTCCACGTGCCGGCAGATAAACGTCGGTGGCCAGTTGCACGCCATCCCGCATCGCTACCATCACGTCCTTCTCGACGCGGACGTCGAACTGCGGTTCACGGGCCGCGGTGCCGCACGTGGCGGCGACCAGCAACAGGCCGACGAGTAAGATTTGTCGACATCGAGACGTCGAACGAGTCATGAGGAGGTCCTTTCTGAGGTATCAATACGACGACGCCGTCGCGTGCCGCGGACGGCGCCCGGACGCCAGTTGCTCGACCACACGGACGATCGCACCCGCCGCGGACCGGCAATCTTCTTCCGACACGTCTAAATGTGTCACGGCCCGCACCAGCATCGGGCCGATCGCCAGCATCTGAATCTGATGCTCGGCCAGCTGTGCCACGAATTCGGCCGCGGTGGCCAGCGCCGGGTCGACTCGGAAGATCACAATGTTCGTATCAATCTGCCCGGCCGGAATGCTCAGCTCGGAGCAGTGCCGGACGGCATCCGCAATGATTTGAGCGTGCGCATGGTCCTCGACCAGCCGGTCGCGATGATGATCGAGCGCATGGAGCGCGCCGGCCGCGATGATCCCACACTGCCGCATCCCTCCGCCGAAAAGCTTCCGGTGCCGGCGAGCTTCGCGAATCATGTCCCGCGGGCCCACCAGGGCCGATCCGACCGGAGCGCCCAGCCCCTTGCTGAAGCAGACACTGACCGTATCGAAGTGCCGCGCCCACTGGTCCGCGGAAATTCCCGTGGCGGCGACCGCATTGAACAGGCGAGCGCCATCCAGGTGCCGGCGCAGTCCGTAATCCCGCGCCCACCCGCTGATGCGCTCGACGAATTCCAGCGGCTGAACGCGTCCCGCTCCACGATTGTGCGTGTTCTCGAGGCACACGAGGCGAGTGCGGACGTAGTGTTCGTTGTCGGGACGAATCAGCCCGGTCAGCTGTTCGGGGCGGAGCACTCCGAACTCCCCTTCCACAGGTCGGACGGCAACGCCGCTCAACTGGGCGAATGCGCCTTGCTCGTAGTTGTAAATATGGCAACCGGCCTCACACAGGAATTCGTCGCCGGGCTTGCAATGAATGCGTACGGCGACCTGGTTGGTCATGGTGCCGGAGGGCATGAAGATCGCCGCCTCCATGCCGAGGATCTCGGCGGTACGAGCCTCCAGGGCCTCGACGCTGGGATCGACGTCAATCACGTCGTCGCCAACGGGTGCCTGGGCCATCGCGGCGCGCATGGCGGGGGTGGGTCGCGTTACGGTGTCGCTGCGAAGATCAATCATGAGCGGAGGTGGGGAGCAGGAGGACTTCCGGACCATCGGGCCGCCGTGCCAGCGTGGCAGGCGTGAGCCGTATAAGGTTGGAGGTTGGCCAGCGCGCCGTCAAGTGCCCGCGTAGGTGAAAGAGGTCCGCTGAGTGTGGCCCGAGCGGCTTGGGTTTCCTCGCGCCGCGGCCAAGAGACGTAGACCTGCCGGGGTCTGGCGGAACCCACTAGGCGGCGCGCGACAGGGCCGGATAGGCGAAGCCGGTGGCGGCGTCATTCCACCGGCTGAGAACGACCGCCACGAGGTGCCCGCCGAAGGCGAGAGAGAGTTTCAGCGCGTGCTGGAAACGGCCCGCCCGTCCGATGAGAGGCAGACAGTCGAATGCGCATACGGGATCGGGATCGGTCAGATTCATGGTGGGCGGTGCAAATCCGTCGCGCAGCGCCAAGGCCGTAATAGCCAGCTCCGCGGCTCCGGCGGCATTGATCATGTGCCCGAGCACGGATTTCGAGGCGCTCACACAGACATCGTCGGCCGCTGCGCCCAGCGCCCGGCGAATGCCGCGGGCCTCGGCGGCGTCGTTCTGTTCCGTGCCCGTGCCGTGTGCATTCACGTAGCCGATCTCACTGGCGTCCAGTTCCGCCTGTGCCAGCGTGGTGCCGATCAGATAGGCGAGGGCTTCGCTCTCCGCGTCCAAACCGGTAACGTGGTGCGCCTGTGACAGGGCTTTGACCGCGGAGATTTCGGCATAGATCCGGGCCCCGCGCCGGAGGGCATGTCCGAGCCGTTCGATCACAAACACAGCGGCCCCTTCCCCGAATACGAATCCCTTGCGGCTGCGGTCAAAGGGACGGCAGGCCCGATTGGGATCGTCATCCGTGGCCAAGACGCGCATCTGGTGAAAACCGGCGACAAATATCGGGCAGATGGCGTCGGCGCCGCCGGCCAGCGCCAAGTCACATTGCCGATCCCGAATGGCGTGGACCGCCGCCATCACGCTGATCAACGAGCTGGCGCACGCGGTCGAGTGGCTGAGGCGAGGCCCCAGGCAGCCATACTTATTAGCCACGATGCTACACGCGGTGTTGGGCAGCCACTGGTGGGTCCAAGGTATTTGGCCGATCTTTCGCGGCGGGCCGCCGCCGTAGTACTCGCGGAAATAGCTGGTATCTCCCATGTGCCCGCAGAGGGTGCAGCCAAACGACGTCGGGTCCACGGCGCTGAGGTCGAGCCGCGCGTCGCGGATCGCCTCGTCCGCCGCCAGCTCCGATAAGACGATGGCCTTGTGCCGACCATCCGGACTCGGCGCCAGGTCGACCTGGGCGCCGATAAAATGCCCGTCCGGTATACAGTCTAAACCGGAGAGGAACCGGAAGTTGCCTCGTCCCAGACGCACGTTCTCCCAGACCGTTTCGCGGTTCGCACCGACGGAGGCGATCAACCCAAGACCGGTGATGACGATCGGCTCGCGCAGCACAGATCGCTGTGGCATGCGGCGATATTCCTTATCCGTGAGTTGATCCGACTCACCCGGGAATCCAGGCGGCGGATCCGGGACACTTCGCCATTTGCACCGCGGCCGCGTGACTCCGCGGGTAGTCGCTTCAATCCTGCCAGCTACAAAGGGTGAAATACGCAAAAGGCGGGAAATCGTCCAGATGAGTTTTCCGAAAACCACGCGGGCGGGGGAGCGGAGCAGACGCCTCTTTTAGCGGAACTTGCGAAAGTTCCGACGATGGCGTATAGCGTCCGATGTCTTCCGACGACGCTACCGCGCCGTCTGGCGACTCCCGCTACGAACTCGTCACCGGCGCATGATGCGAAACGCACAGTGGGAGCCCCATCCCTCTTTCACCGCGAGCTGGATGTAGAGCATCGCGAACGGCTCGAGATAGCGAGCGATGGTCAGCGGCCCGGCGTCGACCGGATCAAGGTCCAGTGCCGCGGCCAGGTCTCGCACCGTCGCCTTGGCTTCCTTGTCGTCACCGCAATAGAACATCGTGGCCCGGTCACTGCCGAAGACCGGATTGGCCATGATGGCCGCGCTGATGTTATTGAACGCTTTCACGACCCGAGCACCTTTTGCCCAGGCGGCGATTTGCTCGGCGGCGGACGTCGTGTAACCCAGATCCAGACCGCTGAAAGTCGCGTTCAACGGATTCGTGCAATCCACCAGGATCTTGCCGGTCAGTGGCCCCAGGGATTCGATCAAGGCCTGGCTGCCACTCCACGGCACCGCATAGACCACCACGTCGGCTTCGGCGGCCGCCGCGGGATTCGACAGAACCCGGATGCGATCGGCCCAGCCGTCCGTCAGCCGGACCACGCGTTCCGACTCAGGTTGGCGCGAACCAAACACGACCCGATAGCCCTTCTCGGCCCATCGGCGTCCCAAGACGGATCCCACCCGACCCGTACCCAGCACCGCGATATTCAAGTTCACGTCCTCCCGACGACAAGGCGGACCCGACGCCGACACCTGCGAATGCCGAGCACCCATCCGACGTCCGCTTGGCTACGCTATGTTACTGGATCGCGTCCGGACACCAACCCGTCTACTCGAGATTCCAGGGGCGCTTGCGCATCTCGCGGATGACCACTCCCATGTCCGCCCGCTCGTCGTCTTCGTTCAGCTTGCGACCGTCGTCACACCAGAGGACATGTCGCTGAACCATCCGGCTGGCAAACGACCGCCAATCGACCCAGCCATCCCGTGTGAAGTAGCCCCACTCTCGCTCACGAGGTCCGGCCAGCACCAGCGTGCAGCTGCTTCCATGTGGCAGCGACGTGATGCGATGCCGAAACTTGCGTCCGCACCAATATAGACGCCAAGGGGCCCACGGCCGCCAGGGCTTACGCAGCACGGGTGGCTGGTGCGGATCGCACTGTTCGTAATACCCTCCCCATAAGATCACACGCAGAAAATTCCACGGATGATCATGAGCACATCGGTTGTCGTCCGTGCGCAGAATCAAGTGCAACTTGAGAGAATAACCCAACGGCAAGGCGAAGTTCCACCGCACCATGTAGGGCGCGGAGTCCACCTGGTCTCCAATCAGCTGCTTCTTAAACATAAGCCCCCGCAGGTCGCTCGGCCGGCCCCTGGATGGCTACCCGAACTACCCACCTTCTCCGACGCGCATACATCCTTGCGGCATGTTCCGTGTTCCGCGGACCTCGCGCCCCTTTCCTCGCCATGGTCTGGAGCATGACGCACTGTCAGCGTCTGCATCCTAACTACCGAAACCGGAGCATGGGAGTGTGGCAATCCATGGCTTCGGCGGCGCCCCCCCCAGACGTTGTGGCTTGACGTCAGCGCCACGGCACAGAACATTGTGCCTTGTCCGAATCGGGCCTGCTCGCCGGAGTACCGGCAGAGAGGACTTAAGGACTGCTTCGCCG
>JBFWYF010000136.1:0-11497 GCA_050186685.1 Pirellulaceae bacterium | reverse complement strand
CAAATCGAAATAAACGCGGCGGAGCCACACCCAGCGTTCCGCGTCGGGCGCCGGCTGAAATCCGCGCTGCTCGAGCTGCTGCAATACGAACGCATCGACTGGACTTGCAATCCACTCTGCGGCCCGCACTGCCGGGATGGCGGGACGCCGTATCGGCTGAAACGCCCAGTGGGCTCCGCGAGGGTCGTGCCGGGAAAGGACCTCCGAGACGGGCGCGGGCGGCAGGGGAGCTCCCGAACTGATCCACTGTTCGAAGTCGCGCAGGACGGTATCTGGCAAGCGCGGCTTGTCCGGAGGCATCTCCAGCCCGTTATCATGCCGTATGGCCTGCAGCAGCAGACTCGCAGCGGCCTGCCCCGGCACAACGGCCCGACCCGAATCGCCCCCGGCGCGGAGCAGGTCGGGCCGGTCGACGCGCAGTCCGCCCTCCGGTGTTTCAGCTCGCGCCGAATGGCACTCATAGCAATGAGCGACCAGGACCGGTTCGATGCGAGCTCGGTAGAACTCCAGCCCCGCGTCCATCGGCTCCGCGGCCACGGAGCGAGATAACCAGACGGCCAGCCCAAGGCACGTTGCGGCCACCCCGCGACCAAACGGCGTCAGCGGGCGGGTCTGTCGGCCTCGCAGTCGCCCGCTCATGGCTTTTTAGCCGTTTCGGAAGGCGCGGCGGACGCCGCGGCGGGTTTTTCGTTCGACGTGCCGTCCGCCGGGGTTCCCTCGATCTTTTGAATGGTCTCGTTCAACGACCGGCGAAAGCGATTGCTTTCGTCGCTGGCCAGTTTGCGGAGAGCCGGCAGCGCACCCTTCGCGTCGGGGCCCAGCTTGCCGAGGAAGAACACCGCATAGAAACGAGTCCGCCCCTCGCTGGACTCAAGTGCCTGGATTAACGCGGGAACGGCTTCCGGCCCTGCGGCATCGATTTGCCGGAGCGCATCGCGAGCCGCCTCGCGGTCCGTTTCGCTTTCGAGCAAAGGAAAGAGCGCTGGCACCGCGCCTTTCGCCTTTGGCCCCAACGTGCCCAAGGACACGGCCGCCGCTTTGCGCACCGTCCAATCCGAATCGGCCAGGCGTCCCGCCAGTTGCGGAACGGTTCGATCGCCGTCGGGTTCCAATCGCACCAGCGCCTCGACCGCTGCCACTCGAATGGCCGCGTCGGCATGGTCGAGCAAGTCCGCGACGCGCGTGGCACTCGCCTGAGCGGCGCTGCCCAGCGAACCTAACGTCCGGAGGGCTGCCAACACGACATCGGCATCTTTCTCCTGCAGCAGACGATCGAGCGCAGGCCCGGCGGCCGCCGCGGCAGCGCCCAGCCGGCCCAACGCGGCGGCCGCTTGGGCTCGCACGAGAGGGTGATCGTCACCGAGAGCGGCGGCCAGATCGGATACGGCCGCGGCGCCGTCGGAGCCCATGCTGCCCAGCGCCTGCGCCGCGTTGGCACGTGCCGCGGGTTCGGTGTCGCGCAGTGCCGCGACCAAGGCACTTGTCGCGGGACGGGCTGCTGCCCCCAACGTAACCAACGCGTCGATCGCTCGCATCCGCACCCGCAGCTGCGAATCGCCGACCGCCTGAATCAGTACGGGCATCAGTTCCTGAACGTCGCCTCCCACGGCCAACAGTGAGAAAATCGCCTCGGCACGAACATCGGGATCGCTGTCGTCCAGCCTCAGCCGCAACGGCTCCAGGGCTTCGCGAGCGTCGGATTGCAGCGCCCCCAGCGACTTGGCGGCAGCCGATCGCACGCGCGGGTCCCTGTCGCTCAACAGCGCCGCCAGGCGCGGTATCACACCCTCGTCGACCGGCCGAATGCGGCTCAGCGCGTGTGC
The DNA here is from genome assembly GCA_050186685.1 of Pirellulaceae bacterium. Lineage (GTDB taxonomy): Bacteria > Planctomycetota > Planctomycetia > Pirellulales > Pirellulaceae > CAZFLF01. The sequence goes on along the minus strand of JBFWYF010000136.1, from coordinate 9,674 downwards.
CGCGCTCGCGCGAATGGCCACATGCTCACTGCCCAGCGCGGCCTTCAGCGGTTCGACCGCCGCCGGGCCTATGCCGGACAGCGCTCGCGATAGTTTCTCGGGAACGATGCGTTCCTCTTGAGCGGCACGCAGCAACTCCGGCACGACGACGGCTCCCATCCGGCTCAACGCATTGCCGATCGCAGGGTCGTCATTCGGCTGCTTCGCTAACGCTTCGACCAGCGCCGGTACTGCCGCCGCGGCGGCTGGCCCCAAGCGTCCCAAGGCAAAGGCCGCGGAGACCCGCGCCCGTTCATCTTCGTTCGCCAGCATGCGGATCAGCGCGGGCACCGCGTCCGACGCGCTCTTGCCGAGCTTCAAGAGCGCCACCAGACCGGCATCGCGTACCTGCTCCTGATCGTCCTGAAGCGCCCGATCGATCACCGGCACGAGCTCGGTGCGATCGATGTTCGATGCCGCCAGGGCTGCGATCGCCCCAGCCCGCGCCGCGGGGTCGGCATCCGCCGCCACGCGCAGCAAAGCCGTAACGGCGGCCTTCGCCCGGGGCCCGATGACGCGCAGGGACTCGGCAGCCCCCGCTCGCACCATGGGCGCCGGATGGTCCAGCGCCCGCGCCAGCGCCAGCTCAGCGGGTCGACCGATGGCCCCCAGAGCTTCCTGCGCTTGCCGCCTTACGTCGGTGTTCTCGTCCGCCAGAATGCGGACCAAAGCAGGAACCGCTCGCGCCGCACCGCGTCCCATAAAACCCAACGACCGGGCGGCGCCGGCTCGCACCATGCCAGAATCACTGCCGAGCGCACCGAGCAACGGTTGGACCGCCTCAGGCCCCATCTGTCCCAGCACATAAGCCGCCCGATAGCGGCGTTGTGCATCCCGTGAGTCCAGGAACTCCAGCAGCGCAGGGATCGACTCGCGAGCCGGAGGGCCAACTCGCGCTAACGCCATAAACGAGTGAAACCAGACCTGCGTGTCGCTATCGCGCAGCCCCTGGATCAAGACCGGCACCGCCGCCACGGCCTGCGGGCCGCGCCGCTCCAATTCATACGCTGCGTCGCGCCGCTCGTTCACATCGTCGCGGCCCATCAACGCAATTAACTCGTCGATCGACTTGTCTTCGTACTGAGCTGCTGCCGGCACGGCCGCAACCGCCGCCCACGCCAACGCCCCGGTTGCCACGAATTGGAACGTACGCATGGCCCGCCACACCTAAATCTGAAGTCCGGAAAGTCGGCCCGTACTGTCCCCGTGAAAATCGATGTGCACTCCCATTCGGTCGAGCATCGACAGGAACAAGTTGCACATCGGCACTTCCTGCTCGTACCGCACGTGACGCCCGGAGTCGATCGTGCCGCGCCCCCGTCCGGCCAACAACACCGGCAAATTCTCGTGGTTGTGCCGGTTGCCATCACTGATGCCGCTGCCGTAGACGATCATGCAGTTATCCAACAGCGTGCCATCCCCTTCGGGAATCGACTGCAGTTTTTCCAGCAGGTAGGCAAATTGCCGGATATGGAATCGGTTTATGTCCCGAATTTTCGCATGCTTTTTCGGGTCACCGCCGTGGTGAGACAGATCGTGGTGGCCGTCCGGGATGTCGATCAGTCGGTAGCTGCGATTGCTCCCCTCATTGGCCAGCATGAAGGTCGACACCCGCGTCAAATCAGACTGGAAAGCCAGCACCAGCATGTCGCACATGAGCCGCAGATGGCGCTCGTAGTCCTCAGGAATGCCCGACGGCTTGTCGTAGCCAGCCGGAGCCATCGCCGCGTTCCGCCGCACCTCCCGCGCAATCCGGCGCTCGATTTCCCGGACGCCGGTCAGATATTCGTCCAGCTTCCGTTGATCCGTGCGGGCCAGTTGGCCCTGCAAACGCCGGGCATCCTCGGCCACAAAGTCCAGCACGCTCTTGCGCAGCGACTCGCGGCGAGCCACCGCTGCGGTGGCTTCCGACGGATTGTCGCTCGAAAAGAGCCGCTCGAACACGAGTTTTGGATCGATTTCCTTGCCCAGCGGCGTCGCTTCCGACGCCCAGGCGATGCTCGAGGAGTAGGCACAGCTGTAGCCGGAATCGCAGTTGCCGGCACTCCGCCCCTTCTCACATCCCAGTTCGAGCGAGGCAAACTTCGTCACATGGCCGATCGCCTGAGCCGCCACCTGGTCGACAGAAATCCCGGCTCGAATGTTCTCGCCCGCGGTCTTACGCGGCTGAGCCCCCGTCAGGAACGACGTCGCACTACGAGCATGATCGCCGGGACCGTCACCGTTTGCTCGGCCCTTGTCGTGCGTCAGGCCGGTCAGCACCAGGACGTTTTCGGATACCGTACGCAACGGCTCGAGAACGTAGGGCCATGCGAAACCGTAGCCTTCCGTGCGCGGCGTCCAGTCTTCCATGTGGACGCCGTTGGGAACCGACAGGAAAGCCATTCGTAGCGGCGGACGTCCGGCGGCCGCCTCCGGCAATGCCTCTCCCAACGCGGGCGCCACGAGCGACTCCAGCCATGGCAAGGCCAGCGTAACCCCCAGTCCCTGCAAGGCGCGGCGGCGATTTATCCGGATCTGCATACTAGTCTCCTCGCTTCGCTTCCCGGTAAAGAAACGGATCGCTTTGAACGATGGCAAGCACCAAGGTGCCGAACCGATGGTTGTCTGCCGTCAGCCGCGCGAGAATCGTGTCGACCGCACACCGATCCCCCGGCTGGAGCCCTCTCCCGAGGGCATAGATTAGCAATTTTTCGGTCAAACAGCGAGAAAAGTTACTCGCCTTTCGCTCCGCGAGAATGCTCATCAACTCTTTCGCACCCCGGAACGACTCTCCACCCGGCAGCGTCCCCGATGGATCGATTTCGGCCCGCCCGTCGCGCTCGCGCCACGCACCAATGCCATCGAAGTTCTCGAGCCCAAAGCCGAGCGTATCCATTTGCCGGTGGCAAACGGCACAGGACTCCTTTTCGCGATGCTGCTCCATCCGCTCGCGTAGAGTTCCCAACAGTTCGTTGTCTTCATTCAGCTCTTCCACCGCAGCTGGCGGGGGCGGCGGCGGATCCCCCAGGATGTTCTCGAGGATCCACTTGCCGCGTTTCACGGGCGACGTGCGCGTGGGATTCGAGGTCAACAACAGGATGCTTGCCTGCGTCAATATGCCAGCCCGTCGGGCATGGGCCGGCACGCGTCGAAACTCGCTCCCCTGCACATCCTCGATTCCGTAGTGCCGCGCCAGCCGTTGATTAACGTACGTATAATCGGCATTCAGGAACTCGAGAATGCTGCGGTTCTCCCGCAGGATCGTCGCAAAAAACAACTCCGTTTCGCGCTGCATCGCCGCCCGGAGCGACTCGTCGAAGTCCGGATACCGTTCCGGGTCCGGCGTCATGTTCTTTAAATCCCGCAACTGTAACCATTGCCCGGCGAAATTCTGGACCAGCGCCTCGGATCGCTCGTCAGCCAACATCCGCTGCACCTGACGCTCGAGCTGCTCGGGCGTTCCGAGTTCTCCCCGAGCCGCCAGCTCGAACAACGGTTCGTCCGGCATGGTGCTCCACAGAAAATACGACAGGCGCGTCGCCAGCTCGTAGTCGTCCAGCCGCCGGATGCCGTCCGGATCATCGTCGGGGGGATCCGCCTCAATGCGAAATAGAAAGTGCGGCGATGTCAGTACGGCTGTCAATGCCGTGGCGTACGCCTCTTCGATCGGAGTGACATCGTTCTGTCCGGCCTCCCGTCCCTCGGCACCTGCCTCGGCGCCTGGCGTGGGCGCAGCCGCCAGCTCGACGATCGCCATCAGCCGATCCAGCTCCTCAGCGGTTGCCGGCCGTCGAAAAGCCCGCCGCGTAAACGAAGCAAGATGACCACGCACCGAGGCCTGACTCAGTTCGTCACTGCCACCTCCCGATGCCGGCAGCAGCTTTACACGGGCCACGGGATCGCGCCAAGCGGCGGCAACCATCTTCTCGGCAGCCGCCAGATACTTCTCGAACAGAATGGGTGGCATCGACAACACGTCCGCCAGGTTGTCGAAACCATGTCCGACATCATCGGATGGAAAGTCGTTGGCCGGCTGGAAATCTACGCCCACCAGGTCCCGGATCGTATTGTTGTACTCGACCCGGTTCAGACGACGGATGGTGACTCGCCCCGGCTGCCGCTTCTCCTGATTACAGTCGAACTTGGCCATTTCCGTCTCGATCACCCGCACGACTTCGCGCATCACTTCGGGGGGCGGCTGGGGCTCGTCCGCCGGAGGCATCTGGCGATCGCCTAGCATCTGCAGGACGCTCTGCCAGACCTCGTAATCTTCCTGAATCCGAGGCGTCTCCCGGAAACGCTCGAACGAGAGCTCGCCTTCCGACTTCTCCGCTCCATGACATCGAGCGCAATACGTCCGAAGAAACGGCACGACATGCCCGGTAAAGGTGCGCGGCTCGGTGCCTTGTGCAACTGCCGCGGCAGGACCAACACCCGCCGACACCATGACGAACAGACAGCTCCACGCCAACCGGTTCTTAGAGAACGGTACCATTGTATGCCTCATGGAGGGGCTGTCCATGAATCCCAAGCAGGCGGGTCATTGGGGAGGGGAGGGTGGATCGCGCAGTCCTGTGAATCTAGCCGCCACCCAACTTCAGTGCAAGCAAAGGTTTATTGCAGGTGCTGGATTGCTCGACACGCGTGGCTCGGGAATAATCTCCTGCTTCACGCCGTCGCGGAATTCACGAGTGTCGCGGAAAAGAGTAGCGGAACTCGCAAGAGTTCCGACAGGCGGCCTTGAGCCGCCGAACATCGGGACAACGGAAGTCTGGCGACTTCCGCGACGAACATCGGGACAACGGAAGTCTGGCGACTTCCGCTACGAACATCGGGACAACGGAAGTCTGGCGAAATCCGCTACAAAGATTGGGACGTCGTAAGTCCGGCAACTTCCGCCATTATCACGCAACGAAGGAGGCCTCATGATCGCTCGATTCCTGCCCCGCGTCCTGATTTCAAGCAGCGCATGGCTGCTGGCCCTGCCCCTGGCCGTCGTCGCCGCGGAGTTCGAGCAGGAACGACTCGCCAACTGGCACCAATGGCGTGGACCGCTGGCTAACGGCGTCGCTCCGCAAGGGGATCCGCCCACGACGTGGAGCGAATCGAGCCATGTGAAATGGAAAGTTGCAGTACCTGGTAAAGGCAAGTCGACGCCGATTGTCTGGCAGGACCGCGTGTACCTTTTGAGCGCCGAAGCAACCAGCGAAGTCGTCGCGTCGGCCGCTCGACCTGAAGACCAACCGGAGCGCCCGTTCGGCATCAAGTTCCCCAATACGAAATACCGTTACCTTGTTATCTGTCTGGACCGCGCCACAGGTCGCACGCTGTGGACACAGGTTGCTACAGTCGACCTGCCACACGAGGGGCATCACGGTGACAACAGCTTTGCCTCGGCGTCTCCGACCACCGATGGAGAATACCTCTACGTCTCGTTCGGTTCGCGCGGCCTGTACTGCTATGACCTGGCCGGCCAGCTGCAATGGTCGCGCAAGCTGGACAACGTGACGACCCGCTTGAGCTTCGGCGAAGCGTGCTCGCCCGTGGTTCACGGCCACACGTTGATCATGAACCGCGACAACGACAGCAAGTCGCAGATCCTGGCCTTGGATACGCGCACCGGCGAAACGCGCTGGACCGCGGATCGTGACGAGATCAGCGCCTGGGCGACGCCGCTGATAATCGAACAGGGGGGGCGGACGCAAGTCGTCACGAGCGCTTCGAACCGCGTGCGGAGTTACGATCTGGCCACCGGCGAGGTCCTCTGGCAGTGCGGGGGGCAGGTGAGCAACGTTATTCCCTGCCCTGTGCAGCTCGGGGAAATGGTCATCTGCGCGAGTGGTTACAAAGGCAGCGTGGCGATGGCACTCCCCTTGAGCGCGCGTGGCGATATTACGGACTCGGCGCAGATCGCCTGGCGGTACGACCGGGACACGCCCTATGTTCCGTCACCCCTCTTATATGGAGACTTGCTGTACTTCAACAAGTCAAACAGCGGCATTCTCACCTGCCTGGACGCGCACACCGGTAAACCGGTTATCGAGGCCACGCGGCTGAATGGTCTGTCGAACGTCTACGCCTCGCCGGTGGGCGCTGCGCAGCGGGTCTATTTCATCGGGCGCGACGGCACGACGCTGGTTTTGCGGCACGGTCCCCAGCCGGAGATTCTGGCCACAAACAAGTTAGACGAGCCGATCGATGCCTCCCCCGCGATCGCGAGCCAGGAGTTGTTCCTGCGTGGCTCGCAGCACCTGTACTGCCTGGCCAATGGATCGCCGTAGGGTCGGCCGAGCAACGCTCGTTTTCTTCCGTTCGCGTGTCAGTTACCGCTGGCGGCGAGTTCCGTTCGCTCAAAGATTACGATGTAGTTCTGCTTCAGCAGATCCTTGACTTCCCCGACCTTCCGGAAGCCCGTTTTCGTGATTTCCGTTTCGACTTCTTCCTGGCCAGCCCGCACGTGACTCATGACCCAGTCAGTGCTCTGACCCGGGATCCGGATGAAGTCAATCACGACGACGCGCCCGCCGGGCTTGAGCGCTTTGTGCAGAGAACTCATGACCCGGTAAGGGAACTCAAAGTGATGGTACGTGTCGCAGATAAAGGCCACGTCGATCGTGGCCGGGGCCAGCTCAACCGAATGCGCGGTGCCAAGCACGGTTTCCACATTGGCGAGCCCCGCTTTCTGGCTCGACGCGGCGATGTGATCCAAGAACTTCTGGGAGATATCGACGGCCACCACCTTGCCCTTGGGCTGCACGGCCGCGGCGAAGAGCCGCGTGAAGAGTCCGGTTCCGGCCCCGATATCGGCGACAACCGCACCGGGCTTCAGTTTCATCGTCGCGACGATTTCCTGGCGTTTCTCAAATGTCTCCCGGCTCTCGACCTCGAATCGCCCTACCCACTCGTCCACCACCGGGTCGCGAAACGAGTCGTTGATGCCAGGCCGGACACTTTTCTCTTGTGCAACTAAGGTCGCGGCTCCTCCGACGTAACCCACCAGGCCGGCAACCAGGACGAGACGAAGCGTCGAGGACCATCGATTGCTATAACATGCAAGCCACATGAAGTTGACTCCCAGGAACAAGGCAAATGTACAAAGGGTCCGCCAGCCCGGCCGAGGAGCTGAAAACTCGTAGGAGAAGTCGTCAGACGCCGCAACAGCCGCCTCGTAAGACTTCCCTCGCCGCCCGGCCCTGAACGTACCACAATCGCCGCCGCACGCGAATCGGTCGACCGCCCGGCGGCGAGCGTCCGCGGCTCCCGCGTTAGGGATTTCCGGCATGTCACCTCCCGCTGACTCTCCCGAAACACCTTCCACTGACGCGGACGACCGGGCTCTGCTGGACCAGGCTCGCGCGGGGAACTTCGCGGCCTTCCAGCAGCTGGTGCAACGCCTGCAACCGCGGGTCTACGGCCTGGCCATCCGGATGCTCAGCCAGCACCCGGATGCCGAGGACGCAACCCAGCAGACGTTCCTGAGCGTCTTGGAGAATTTGGACTCATTCCGGGGCGAGTCGTCGGTGGCGACGTGGGTGCTCAAGATTGCGACCAACCACGCCCTGAAGGCACTGCGGCGCCGGCGTGGGCACGCCGCGGACCAACGTTGGGATGAAGCAACGGAAGGAAGCCAGTTGCCACATCCCGAGTTCATCGCTCCCTGGTCAGAGCCCCCCGACGTGCTGGTCCAGCGCGCGGAGGTCCGCCAGGAAATCGATAAGGCACTGGAATCGCTGGACGACAAGTACCGAGCCGTATTCATGTTGCGCGATATCGAGGGACTTTCCGTGCGCGAAACGGCCGCCGCCTTGGATTTGACCGAGGCCGCCGTCAAAGTACGGCTGCTGCGAGCCCGACTGCAGCTGCGCGAGCGGTTGACGCGAGCGTTCGGCGATGAAGACCAACGTCTAACCCCTTCTCACGACCACCGTTGAAATTCCTTGTAACCTTTCTCCCCACCGCGGATCTGTTCTTACGAGGCTTGCGGTGATGCCATGACGTGCGACGAACTGCTAAAAACGCTGAACGAGTATGTGGACGATCCGACCGTGCTGGCGATCTGCGAAGAGTTTGCCCAGCACTTGGCAGGGTGCAATCCATGTCAGGTCGTCGTCGACAATATTCGGCAGACGATTGCACTGTATCGGGCGGGACAGGCTTATGAGGTGCCCGCCGCACTGGAGTCGCGTCTACAGGACGCTTTACGCAGCCGCTGGCAAGCGAAGTTTGGTCCCCGCGCACTCCCCTCTCCCGGTACTCCGGGAGAGGGTTAGGGTCAGGGCCCCCCTCTTCCGGTACTCCGGGAGAGGGTTAGGGTCAGGGTGAGGGGGGAGAAGCGGACTATCTTGACAAGGGGCGTCTTATGTCGCGATTACGAATGGTCGCGGGAGCTGGTCGTATTGCCTGGTGGCTGGCGGCGATAGGCGTGCCGACCGCGGGCCTGGTTCTCATGATGATGTGGCTGGCGGGGTATTTTCAGCCAAAGGTACCGACGGCGGTGGCCGGTGAGCGTACCGCGGAGCGCTGGTCTGGAGCCACAACGGAGGTCCGGTCGATACGACGCCCGCGATTGGAATCGGCGGTGGGGACTGTTCGCGCGATCACGGAAGCTGCCGTCGCCTCGAAGCTTTTGGCCCGCGTCGTGGAAGTGAACGTGAAGGCGGGACAGTCCGTCACGGAAGGAGATGTTCTGATCCGCCTGGACGACGCGGACTTGCAGGCGCGTCGGAAACAGGCACAAGCCGCGCGGGAAGCCGGCAAAGCAGCCTGGCAACGAGCCTCGCAGGACGAGGAGCGCGCTCGACAGCTCATCACGCGCGGAGCCATCAGTCAGCAGGATTACGACGCCGCGCTCGCCGCCCTGCGGGGTGCCGAGGCCGAACTCGATCGGCTCGAGCAAGCGTTGGCCGAGGCTCAGGTGCTGCTCGACTTTGCGACGATCCGCGCTCCCTTGACCGGGATCGTCGTCGACAAGCGGATTGAATCAGGCGATACGGCCAGCCCCGGCCAGGTCCTGGTTACCCTGTACGAACCGACGCGCATGCAGCTGGTGGCCACCGTCCGCGAATCCCTGGCCCTGCGTTTGAAGGTCGGCGACACCCTCGCCGCTCGCCTCGACGTTCTGGAGCACGAGTGCGCGGCGACGGTGAGCGAAATCGTGCCCGAGGCCCAAGCCGCAAGCCGCTCGTTTACAGTCAAGGTGACGGGGCCCTGTCCCCCAGGCATCTATAGCGGCATGTTTGGGCGCATCTTCATTCCACTAGGAGAAGAAGAAGTCACGGTCGTGCCCAGCGCAGCTGTCTACGGCGTCGGCCAACTGCAGCTCGTGGACGTGGTGGAAGAGGGACAGGTACGCCGCCGCAGCATTCAGACGGGGCGTGCTTTGCCAGAGGGATTGGAAGTCCTCGCCGGCCTGCGACCGGGGGAACGGGTCGTTCCGCGGACGCAACACGGCCAACAGGAGGTGCAACCGTGAACCGCCAACTCCCCGCACTGGCCGACCAGGCCACGGCCCCCCACGACATCCTCTCGCGATTCGTGGCGCTGTTTCTCGACTCGAACCTGTCCGCCATCCTGATCGTGTTTTCGGTACTGATTGGCGGCGCGGCGCTGCTGGTCACGCCGCGCGAGGAAGACCCTCAGATTGTCGTGCCGCT